>JAUZPL010000040.1 GCA_030705955.1 Bacillota bacterium
CGTTAGCGACGAGGAGGCTCCCGTTCCGCCCGCGGAAAGCGAGCGTCTGGAGCGGAAATCAACTTGCCCGTTTATGAAGTTTTGCCTTTTTTGTCCAAAATAAAAAAGATTGCCGAGAAAAAATACCCCTTTCTCGACAATTTGACCGCTTGCTTGCAAGCGGTTTTTCTTTTGGGAATTCCATAATGAGGAATTCGACCGATAAAATATGCTATCATGAAGACACGGAGGTGATACCGTGATTTATATTGGTGTGACTGGCTGGGGTGACCATGATTCCCTGTATAAAAATCAAGTACATGCTAGGGATAAGCTAAAGGAATATGCAGGTCATTTTCTGATTGTTGAAGTGGATTCAGCTTTTTATGCGATACAGCCAAAGCGAAATTCAGAAAAATGGGTTGAGGATACACCAAAAGACTTTCAATTTATTGTGAAAGCCTATCAAGGAATGACCGGTCATCAAAGAGGAGAAATTCCTTTTGAAAGTACACAAAAAATGTTTGAAGTATTTAAAGACTCTCTTCTGCCATATATGAATACAAATAAATTCGGAATGGCACTCTTTCAATTCCCTCCATGGTTTAATTGTACAAAAGAGAATGTAGAATATTTACGGTGGTGCAAAAGGGAAATGGCAGATATCCCATGTGCACTAGAATTTCGCCACCAATCATGGTTTATGGAAAAATATCGTCAGAAAACGATAGAGTTTATGAAAAGTGAACAGTGGATTCATAGTATTTGCGATGAACCCCAGTCTGGTGAGGGTTCTATACCCGTCGTTTTAGAATCAACTGACAAAAGTAAAGTACTTGTCCGTTTTCATGGACGAAATACGTATGGCTGGCAAAAAAAGAATCAAGAAAATTGGCGTGAAGTACGCTACTTATATAGATATAACAAAAAGGAATTACAGGAGTGGGCAGCATTACTTAAGAATCTTGAAAGAAATTGTGAGAATGTATATGTTCTTTTTAACAATAATTCAGGTGGGGACGCAGCTGATAACGCTAAAGAAATGATTCACCTTTTAGGTATTGAATATGACGGTTTAGCACCAAGGCAGCTTGATTTATTTTAGGGGTAAGAGGTTGAGAATAATGGAAAAGATACATATTTATCATACAAATGATATTCACAGTCACCTTGAATATTGGTCACGTATTCGAGAATTTTTACAAAAGCAAAAAGAAGAATACATTGATCAAGAAAATGAGGTTTTTCTTTTCGATATTGGCGATTTTGTCGATAGGTGGCACCCATTGTCAGAGGGAACAAAAGGAAAAGGGAATATTAGTCTGTTAAATCAGTGCGGTTATACAGCTGTAACCATTGGGAATAATGAGGGTATTAATTTTTCCTTTGAGGATTTAGATCATTTGTATGATGATGCAGAATTTGATGTACTTACGGCAAATCTTTACAAACAAGAAATGAAACACCCCCATTGGATAAATCCATATAAGATATACAACACTCATTTAGGTACCCGAGTTGGTGTTATAGGCGTAACAGCATTCTTTTCTGAACTATATCATTTATTAGGATGGGAAATTACCGAACCACTATTAGAGTTAAGAAAATGGGTTGGTATTGTAAAGGAACAGGCTGATGTCATTGTTTTACTATCCCATCTAGGTATCCATGCTGACGAGAAAATTGCTACAGAGTTCCCAGAAATTGATGTGATTTTAGGCGGACACTCCCACCATACTCTGCCCAACGGTGAACAAATAAATCAGTCAATCCTTGCAGCAGCAGGAAAATATGGAGAATATATTGGTAAAGTGACTTTAGAGATTAACGATCAAAAAACGGTCGAAAGTAAAGGGGCAGTTTTATATGAAGTTGCTTTACTTTCTGAAACATTAACTGAGAAGAGTGAAGCAATAGCCCTTTATAAAAGAGGAAAAGGGATGCTTAGTCAGAAAATTGTTACTCTGCCAAACGCATTGGTTCATAATCCGAATGTTGAAACAGAGCTATCCATTCTTTTATGCAGGGCATTAAAGGAATGGTGTAAGGCTGACTGTGCTATTTTAAATGCTGGCATACTTTTAGGTTCCTTGTCTGAAGAAGTAACAAACTTTGACCTTCTTACAATCTGTCCCCACCCTATTAACCCGTGTAAAATTGAATTAACCGGGTCACAAGTAGAAGAGGTATACTTGCAGTCCTTAGATGAAAAATGGCAAGACATGAAAGTGAAGGGATTTGGTTTTAGAGGCTCCGTTATGGGAAAGTTTATACATGAAGGAATCAGGGTTGATAAAGAAAAAGAGGTAATCCTAATAAATAATGCGAAAATAAATCCCACTGAAACGTATTCAGTTGCAATTCCTGATATGTTAACATTCGGCAAGTTTTTTCCCACCATACATAGTTGTAAATTAAAAAAGTATTACTTGCCTGAATTTTTAAGGGATTTATTAAAGTGGAAGCTTGAAAAGACTTTTACCTAAATTACACGCTTTTTCTCCATTTATCATAAATTGGTAGGGAGAAGGGGGTGCTGAATTTGATTGACTTAACACCTATAGAATTAGACGGCTATACTTTCTTGGCTGTTACTGTTACTTTACCAAAAACAACCTTGCTGGTTGTTACAAATAATAAAGGATATATCATGTGTGGAGCATTAGATATAGGTCTGTTAAATGAAAAACTGAAGGATCGTAAAATTATCGCTGGTCGGGCAGTCGGAGTTAAAACGATCCAACAGTTGCTCGATGCTCCTCTAGAATCTGTCACCTTTGAGGCAGAACAAATAGGGATGCAAAAAGGAATGATAGGAAAGGAAGCATTACTCAAATTAGTCTAAAGACACACTATACCAGGGCCATAAAGCCCTGGTTTATTTTAGCTAATCAGAATTTATATCTATAAATTCTGAACGCATCAGAAAAACTAAGGCATTCGCCTTAAAGACTTTAGCGAATGCCAGGTATATCTAAAAATATTTCTACAAAAACCAACAAAAAGTGACATTTGTCTGTTGAATGTTTAATGTTTCAAGTTAATAATAGAATATATACTAATGGATGTAACATATTGAACGGAATTTTTAGGGGTTGGGTTTAAACATGCGATTAGTTAAGACAGCAACTATTTCCCAGGGAGCTTATCTAGGGAAAGCAATCTATAATGATAAAGGAAAAATCCTCCTTAATGAGGGTGTTAAGCTTCAAGATGACCTTTTAAAACGTTTGACAGATATGGGGATTCACTACATTTATATAAAAGATAAAAAAACAGAAGATATTGAAATTCAAGAACCAATTTCAACTGGACTTAGAAGAAAAGCGATACATTCAATTGAACAGAATTTTCTTGATTTACAAAGTGGAAATAATTCCTCTTATTCGGTTGTAGTGGAACAAGCTGCAAAGGATTTTTCAAAGATAATCCGTGAAATTCTTTTTGAAATAAAAAATAATAAGGATTTACTTGTCTTATTAGCCGATGTTTATACATATGATCATTATATTTTTATCCATTCTTTAAATGTTACGATGTATACTCTTGCAATTGGACTTAAATTAAATCTAACTGAAAAAGAGCTAGAGATCCTTGGTTTAGGGGCTATTTTACATGATGTTGGAAAAATGAAAGTTCCTGAAAAAATATTACTTAAGCCAGATAGACTAACAAAAGAAGAATTTGAAGAGGTAAAAAAACATGCGGAAGTTGGATATCATATACTAAGAAAGATTCCTACAGTATCGCTTATAGTAGCTCACTGTGCATTTCAGCATCATGAAAGGCTTAATGGATCAGGGTATCCTAGAGGTATTAAAGAAAGTGAAATACATCTTTTTGGAAAAATAATTGCAGTCGCAGATGTCTTTGATGCTGTTACATCTAATCGTGTTTATCGGCAGGCAATGCTTCCTCATGAGGGCTTGGAAATTTTATATGCGGGTTCAGGAACCTTGTTTGACACGAAAATAATTGAGGCCTTTAGACAAGCTGTTGCTGTTTATCCTACCGGAATTACGGTTATTTTAAATGATGGCAGGAAGGGAATTGTGAGTGGACAAAATGCTGGGTTAAGTGGCCGCCCAATTGTTAGAATTCTAGAGCAAAATGGAGCTGAAATTACGGAGCCTTATGATTTAGATTTGAAAAGTGAGTTAGATGTTATGATTACTGCCTGTGATACGACTTTTAAAGGGGTTTAAATAATTTTTTGTTTTTTTTTGCGCTAGTTCCTCTCTTTACAGCATACATATAGCTTGTAAAGGGGGGATTTTTTTGTCCAGGTTTCGTAGAAGGCTTGTGAAAAAAGGCCCATTGCCATTTCGTTATGTCTTCTTAATCTCTTTTATTTTTTTCCTTTTTTCAACAGCAGTTGGGTTATGGATTATTAATAGAGGCATTGAGCCGACACTGATGAAATATGCTGAAACCCAAACCCGAAAAATTGCTTCACTTGTCATAAATGATGCCATCGATAAAAAGACAACGAAAATTGAGGATATCAATAAAGTAATTGAAATTAATTCCAATGGGAAGATATCATCAGTTCAATTTAAAACGTCCATTATTAATCGTGCTCTTGCTGAAACTGTTTCAGAGATCCAAAAGAATATTAAAGAAGTTGAGAGAGGGAGCTTTTCTTCCTTAGCACAATTGTCAGACGTAAAGATTGAAACAAATCAAAATAAAAACTCTGATGGATTTATTGTTTGGTATATCCCACTTGGCCAAGCAACAAAAAGTGCCTTATTTGGGAACCTAGGTCCAAAAATCCCTATAAAGTTTAACGCAATTGGTGATGTTCGGCCAGATGTCCGATGGAAAGCAACACCTATGGGAATTAATAATACGTGGATTGATGCATCACTACATCTAGTTGTTTCCATTCAAATCATAACTCCATTTGCTACAAAGATTACGAAATTAACAGAAAATGTACCAATTGCAGCTGGTTTAATTCAAGGAGATGTTCCACAGTATTTTAATGGCGGTAGTGGAACAAGTCCAGCTATCGAGCTTCCAAATCAGAAAAAGTAAGTTAATGTGCCTTAGGCTTCACATATATTTCATTTTCTTGACACATGGAATGAAATATTTCTATGCTATTCTAAATTTGCAATAGTTTATTAAAAACTTGGAGGGTTATGAATGAGTTGCGGTTGTACACCTAATTTAAAAGATGGAAGAGACATCGTTGATCACGTAAAAAGTAAAGGAAAAGACAAATTTGCACCTGAAGTGGCACACGAAATGAAATGTGAGTGCGGAGAAACCTTCACATTAGAAACAGTTATTATGAATTGCCCAAAATGCGAAATGACTTACGCAGTAACTCCTTGCGGGTCGCATGATATAAACAATATAAAGCCTGCCGGTATAAAATACGCGTAATGACAAAAGGCTTGGTTATTAAACCAGGCCTTTAGTATTATTTCTTATGTCGAGCTTGAATTCTTTCTTGTCTTTCCCACATGGCTAAATGCGGATAAGGATCAAAAGACCATTCTGTATAGCCATTATCTTTATACATGCCATAGTGAAGATGGGGCGGGAATTTTCCGGATGTTCCAGGCGGTCCATATCCGGAACTTCCTACACCTCCAATTATTTTTCCAGGTTCAACAACTTGCCCCACTTTAATATCTTTAGCAAATCCACTTAAATGGGCAAAATAATGGTAGGTATTATTAATGTCTCTAATACCGATTCTCCAGCCACCAAAACGATTCCAACCTTTCATTTCAACTATGCCGTAGTTTGTTGCTCGAACTGGCACTCCATATCCTGCAAAAATGTCTGTGCCTTCATGAATTCGACGGCCTCCCCAACCCCTAGCATCTCCCCATGTGGTTCTATAGCTATGATTAGAACGAATAGGAACTGGGAAGGCATGTGCATCTAAATCAAGCCTTCCAAAATGATGGTAGACCTTTGCCTTTCCAGCAATAATTCCAACAGTTTTATCACGATGGTAATAATTCCATAAACCAATCCGTAAATTGTCGTCATCTACTCCATATTGAAGGAGATAATTGGCAAAGGAAAATAAAACATCCTCATCACTTTTAACATTTGCTTTACCATCTCCATTACCATCCATACCAACCCCATTAAAAAATTGTATGGAGGTTGGATTTTCGTCATATGGATTTGGATTTGTTATACCGGCCCACTCTTCTGGTCGGAAGTATATACCAATTATTCCATTTGTCTTTGGCAAATCTCTTCTGACTTGACGAATATTTCTTTCATATTGATCGATAGCAGCAAGGTAATACCAGGGTATTTGTGTAACTGTTTCTACCTTTTTGTAAAGTTCCATTCTTTTTTGGTATTGATTCGGTTCTTCTGCCTGTACGCTCTTGATAGCCAAAGGAGAAATAAAGAGAATTAGGCATGTGACAATTATCTGAAATGCCCGCACAAGAATCCTCCTTCCAAAAATAATCTTCAAATTTAGTTTATGAGTTATTGCTCGTTTCATTATGGACAAAAAATGGTAATGGTGTTCATTCGACTTGTCGATTAAATTTCAGTATGTTACAGTGACAAAGTAAGAAACTTGATTGCGGTGACTTATTAAAACGAGGTGATAAAAGTGGTGAAGAAAGAAGAATACCTTCGAAAACCGGAATGGTTAAAGATTAAACTTAATACAAATGATCATTACATAGGATTAAAAAAAATGATGAGAGAAAAAAATCTTCACACTGTTTGTGAAGAAGCAAGATGCCCTAATATTCATGAATGCTGGGCCGAGAGAAGAACTGCAACTTTTATGATTTTAGGGGATACATGCACAAGAGGATGCCGCTTTTGTGCTGTTAAAACAGGTTTGCCAACTGAATTGGATTGGCAAGAGCCAGAAAGAGTAGCGGATTCCGTTCAATTAATGAATTTAAAACATGTGGTGGTTACGGCTGTGGCACGTGATGATTTAAAGGATGGCGGAGCAGCCGTTTTTGCTGAAACCATTCGTGCTATTCGTCGGAAAAATCCTTCTACTACAATCGAAGTTCTTCCATCTGATATGGGCGGAAAGGAAGAGAATATAAAAGTTTTAATGGAAGCGAATCCCGATATTTTAAATCACAACATTGAAACGACCCGCCGCCTTACCCCAAGAGTAAGGTCTAGGGCTCAGTATGATCGTTCCCTTGAAGTCTTAAGGCGTGCTAGAGAATTGCAGCCAAATACTCCAACAAAGTCTAGCTTAATGGTAGGGCTAGGTGAAACCAAAGAAGAAATTTACGAAGTAATGGATGACTTACGCGCAAATGATGTTGATATTTTGACAATCGGCCAATATTTGCAACCCACCAAAAGGCATTTAAGAGTGGAAAAGTATTATAGCCCTGAGGAATTTGAAGAATTAAGGCAGGTTGCTTTAGCAAAAGGATTTAGTCATTGCCAGGCAGGCCCGCTTGTTCGATCCTCTTATCACGCTGATGAGCAAGTAAATGCTGCTGCAAAACATAAACAAATGCTTCATGAAAAAGAGGTAAAAGAAGCTTAAAAAAAGGTTCTTTTTGAAAAGTTTGGTGCTTTGGATAAAGGTTATCGTTTTGCCGATAAAATATAATTTTCTCTTGATAAAAACAAAAACCACCTATAAAAATTAGGTGGTTTATTTTAAGCTGTTTAGGTTTTATTTCCCCATTTGATCATCAGGGGTTTCCCCATTAGCATTTTCACTTGGATTCATTGCTTTTCCCTGTGGAGACTTTTTCATTTCTTTAATTAAGTGATTTACAAGGTTCCGTGCATGTTTACTTGTTGAATCAAGATATGAAAGAGCTTCAACATCACGTCTTAGGTGCCAATTATCCGTCACATACACATGGAAATAACGAGGAATCACTGACATGGCTGTTTTCTTTACTTGATCAGCAGTCATATCACGATTGTTTGTATCAGTATGATAGGCAATCAAAACCTCTCGATCCGTGACAAGTGTTGCAACATCATCAACATGAGGAATATTTGTGCTATATTTACTAATAATATTGGCCAATTGCTCACGATTTAATGCCGCAAAATTGTTATTGTTCATATTATCATTTAAAACTGGGCTTTTTTGGTGTCTCACGTATCCATAATTATTGCTGACATTACGAATACTTTTGCCTGCACCTTCATTATAAAGGTCGGTTCTATTCGTGTTTACATTTGTGGTATTTCCGCTTTTTTGATATAGACCCTGGTTGGAAATATCTTTGGTACATCCTGCTAAAACAGTTAAAATGCAGATACTGGCAATTACAATATATTTTTGCAATGTATACACCTCCCTTTTATTATTAGAGTGACCAAAAGGGTGTTTTTTCTTTTAGGTAATTGGTGGGGAATCGGTTATAATGAAAATAAGATTTGCTGGTAAAATGAGGTGAAGTCATGATTACAGTTAATAGTACTGGATATGAGGTTGTTCTTGACTATCGTAATGCTTTTAATGAAGAAGCCTTTTTAGGAAGATTTAGTGAAATACTATCGAGGTATGATTATATTGTTGGAGACTGGGGCTATGATCAGCTAAGATTAAAGGGCTTTTTTGATGATCAAAATCAAAAAGCATCCTTTGATACAAAAATTAGTACAGTTAGTGAGTATCTGTATGAATATTGTAATTTCGGGTGCTCATACTTTATCCTTAAAAAAATAAAGAAATAAAAAAGAAGAGCCCAGTGGAGCTCTTCTTTTTACATGTGTGCTTTGTTACACAGCCTTGATGTTTACGATGAATAGGGTGGTTGCCTGTTTGTATCTGGGTCATCATGCGTCGGATGGGACCCATCCATTTGTCTCGGTAAGTCTTCATGTAATGACTTAAATTCATAATTAAATGCACTATAGTAGCGCTGACCAGGCTTCCATGGAGTACTTTTATTTTGAACAGGCTGATGTTTATTTATTGGAGATCCAAAAGGACCTTCCGGAAATTCTTCAGCGGTTAAATAATCCCTCTGCTTTTGAACAGTGGCCAATTCTGTATCATTTTTTTTATCTTTGTCATCCATCATTTTCACCCCTTATTATCTATTATGACAAAAAGAGCGAAAAATAATTTCCTGCATTAAATGACCTCAGATAAAAAGGATCTTAACTCTTCAGCATCCTCTTCATTTAATGAAAAAGCGTATTCTAAATAACCGTCCTCTTGTAAATCATCGGGCCCAATAATAGCAAAGCGGTTTCCTTGTAAATCAAGAACAAGCTGTTTTCCATAATGGCGATCAGACTGAACAAGAGCTAAATCAAATCGCTGATTTACTCCAACAAAACTTACAAATCTTGTTTGTGTTTTTTCTATATCATCGTATAAAAAGAATCGTTCTGTCATAAGACTTTTACCCCTTTGTACTAATTTTTCATATTTTCACACACTATATATTGTATCAAAGTATACATTTCATTTGCAGGGAAACATTTTTTATTATTTCTAAAAAATTCATTGGTTGGAAAAAATACGAATTTTGATATTTTATGTTACAATATAGGTGTTCATATGTCGACTTCTGAGAGGAATGAATGGGAATGGTTCAGCGCTTTGTTGAAAGTGCGAAGAAGTTTTTACAATGGGGAAAAGTTATTCTTCCCTTTTCATATATAAAATTTTATCCTCCACAATTTGTCATTAGGAATCCAGTAGTGGAAGGGGTTAAAGCCGCTTTTCATCAACACCGTGAGGTAGTGGTGATTGTTTTTAATTTAAAAAATATAAATGAACTTGCTGAACAATTGGGACAATTTCACCATATTCGCTATATGAGAAGCCTTAAAAGGTATTTTCGTGTGATTATCGAGCAGGAGTTGACAAAAGGTGACATTATTTCCTTGCATGACTTTTCCGGTGAAGGTGTAACTTTGTATTTTAAGGCTTCTGACCATTCTTCAATATCTGAAATTGATGGTATTGTGAATAAAATTACGAATGAAGTAGAGCAAACTCTTCGGATTCAACAACCGGCTGTTATTCCTCAATTTAATACAGGCTATATGTTTGTGGAAAAGAAGCTCACCTCTGTTGAAGATGCAGTGGCCTTGGCCCAAAAACGGGCAACCATGATGGCTGAAAAGAGAGTTGACTCCGAATATAATGAATTAGTTTATACCATGAGTAAAATTATTTTACAAAAAAATATAAAGCTTTTGGCACAACCAATCATAAATTTGGCCACTAATCAAATCCAAGCATGGGAAATGCTATCCAGAGGTCCAAAAGGGACTCTATTGGAAAGTCCTTTAACACTTTTTTCCGTTGCAAGGCAGACTGGAATGCTTTATGACCTTGAGATGATTGTATTTGAAAAGGCGTTACAACAGATTAAAGAAACTGAATGCAGGCAGGATATATTTGTAAATTGTACACCGCTCACTCTTGGAAATATGAGTTTTATTCGAGATTTAAAAAGCCTTTTACATAAATTTAGAGGAATCTCTCCTGAACAGATTACTTTTGAGATTACCGAACGTGATTCTATTGAAGAAATAAAGGATTTTATTCATAACATAAGAGTTTTACGCTTAATGGGCTTTAAAATCGCAATAGATGATACTGGCTCAGGGTATGCAAGTTTAAACACCATTAGTGAGGTTATGCCAGATATTATAAAAATTGATCGTTCAGTCATTGAAAATATTGATAAAAATACAGTTAAAGAGTCCATGCTTAAAGGGTTGCTTCTTGTTGCAAAAGAAGCTGGATCTTTAGTGGTGGCTGAAGGAATTGAAAATGCTGAAGAGGCATCTGTCTTAACTAGAAATAAAGTAGATTTAGCTCAAGGATACTTTTATGCTAAGCCTGCTGTTATGGTGAAAAATTTCGCAACATAGGAAGTACATATAAGGAGTGAAGATGTATGTATTTTGTTGATCGAGAAAAGATAGAAGAAAGATTAGTGTATCTTAAAGAACAGGTTTCTCTCTTTACCAATCAACAGCATTGGTCAACATCACTTGAAAAGGCTGCATTAGAAAGAATAACTCAGATGATGATTGAGGTTGTATTAGATGTTGGAAATGCAATGATTGATGGGTTTATTATGCGTGATCCAGGAAGCTATGATGATATTGTAGACATTCTTTTAGATGAAAAGGTTATTTCTGTGGAAACGAGTGAGAATTTGAAAAGGCTTATTCAATATCGAAAAGTGTTAGTTCAAAAATACACGGAAGTTAACCATGAAGAATTACTAAAGGATTTTTCTTACCATATAAATGAGTTTACCTTGTTTTCACAAAATGTTAGAGAATATCTTTTAAATGAATTAGGGCCAGTATCTGCTTTTAAAAATTAATGCAAGACCGCTTAGGCGGTTTTTTTGCTAATTAGAAGTTATATCCATAAATTCTGAACCCATGAGTGCAAATAGGCAATCGCCTACGCTAAGGCTTGTCGCTAGCCAAGTTTTCTTTATCATCTAAGGAGGAAACCATGTTAAAAAACTATAAAGGCTACTTAATTGATTTAGACGGAACGATGTATAAAGGAACAGAGAAAATTGAGGCTGCAAGTGATTTTGTTAAAAGGTTGCGTGATAAAGGGATTCCCTATTTATTTGTGACGAACAACTCATCAAGAACACCTGCACAGGTTGCTGAAAAACTTTGTGATTTTGATATTCCTGCCGATGAAAAGCTTGTATTTACGACAAGTCAAGCAACGGCAAATTATATATATGAAAGAAAAAATGATGCTCTCATTTATTGTATAGGAGAAGAAGGAATTAAATCAGCTCTTCTGGAAAAAGGATTTTCCTCGGGTGGTGAAAATGCAGATTATGTGGTAGTAGGGATTGACAGGGATATTAATTATGAAAAATTGGCAGTTGCCTGCCTTGCGGTAAGAAATGGTGCAACATTCATTTCGACAAATGGAGACATTGCCCTGCCAACCGAGCGTGGTTTTTTGCCTGGCAATGGTTCACTTACTTCCGTTATTACTGTTTCAACACAGGTGAAACCTATTTTTATTGGAAAACCCGAAAGCATCATTATGGAACAAGCTTTAAAGGTATTGGGTACGGCGAAGGAAGAAACGATCATGGTTGGCGATTATTATGATACAGATATTTTGGCAGGGATGAATGCTGGTTTAGACACACTATTAGTGCATACCGGTGTCACAACGAAAGAAATGTTAACTGGCTATGACCGGAAACCAACCTATACTGTTAATGCCCTTGATGAATGGAATGTTTAACATGCTTTATTGAATGAAATTCGGGTGCTAGTGAAAGCACCCGAATTTGTATTATTGACTTTCTTTGGCCTCCTTAGCAGCAGCACGGTGTGCAAGTCTGCTCGATGCAGCCGCAGCAATGGCACCGACGATGTCATCTAAAAAAGTATGGCATTCACCGGTGGACTTATCGTTTAGTCTTTCTAAAATTCCCGGTTTTTGTTTATCAATATATCCGTAATTAGTAAATCCAATGGAGCCATACACATTTACAATGGATAATGCTAAAATTTCATCTACACCATAAAGACTTTCGTCTATTTTGATAATCGATTGAAGTGGTTCTTCGAGCAAGCCTTTCTCCGCAAGCATATCGAGCTGAATTCCTGTTAAAATCGCGTTTTGAACTTCTCGTTTTGAAAGCACCCTTTCAACATTCTCCACACAATCCTCAATTTTTAAATTTTGATGGTATTTTTGCTGAAGATAAAAAACTAAACTTGCAATATCCTTTATGTCTACTCCTCTTTCCTTAAGCCATCTTCGGGCTGTTTCCTCAGTTATATTTATTTGTTTATCAGACATATTGATTGATCACCTTTTCATTTAATTTTCACTATTTAAATACCCTTTTCCTATAAAATATGCATACTAGACTAAATAAGTAACTCACTTTAGGGGACTTGAGTAGAAACTTGCCATGGAATAGGTCAGCTTTAAACTTTGTTAATGCTAATAAATGCATTTCTATTTTAGTTTGGCTTTCCTTTTTAAAATACTTGCCAACAAGTTTTTCCCAACCTAAACATATATATGACTTAAGAGAAGCTGTAAAAGAGGTGGAATTATGCTGCGAAAAATGCTTGAAAACGTGTATGGGGTTACCGTACAGGAACAGGTGAAACTTGATTCTTATGATGCTTTAAGAGGAAATGGATGGTTTTATTTAATAGCAAAACCAGGAAGTCGTGCAGAAGAAGAAATTCAGGAATTAGAAAAAATTGCTCAGCATTTAAAAAGGTATGGTGATCCACATGTTCCAGTTTTTCTTCCTACCAAGGAAGGAAAGCTTTTAACAAATTGGGAAAATAATCAGTACTGTGTTTTAGCCCACCCTCAAACAAATAAAAAGACAAACCAAAAACTTGGAAGGAAACTGGCGAAATTCCATGAGCGGGGAAGGAATATCCCTTTTCAAATTGAAAGATCAAACAGGATTGGGCAGTGGAAGGACCTATGGGTAAAGCGGTTAGAACAGATGGAAAAGGTATGGAGTGAACTCCTTTTCCAAACTCCGGATGATGATTTTGAAAAAATGTTTATTGAATCCTTTCCATATTATATGGGACTTACGGAAAATGCTATCCAATATTTAGTGGATACCGAAATTGATGCTGAACCAGTGGAGACAGATGGTGGAACAGTCTGCCATGAGCGGTTTTCTAGAAACTCCTGGGGAGTGGATTTTACGATTAAAAATCCCTTTGATTGGGTATTTGATCATCGGAGCAGAGATTTAGCTGAATGGACCAGGGAGAGATATTTTAGAAACAGTCAAACCTACCATATGGAATTAAAAAGATTTTTTGATGAATATCAGAGTGTAGCACCTTTATCCCCATTTTCTTGGAGATTGTTATACTCGAGAATTCTATTCCCGCTTCATTATTTTGATTGTGTGGAAAGGTATTACATTACACAATCCGAACAGGAAGAAAAATTATTGGAGGATCAATTAAGTAAAATTATTAGGCAATCTAATGAGTATGAACGTTTTCTTAGCGGTTTTTACCAATTAGCAGGGGCACCAATAAGAAAATTTAATCTTCCACAACCTGAGTGGATTTATTCTTAAAAACATTGTCGATAATATGCTAAAATAATATATGGTTAATCATACTTAGTGGGGAGGAAATGTAAGATGAAGCCGTATATTTATGTGACAAGAAAATTGCCTAAGGAAGCGATTGAAAGGTTTGAAGCTGAATTTGAAATAAATATGTGGGATTATGAGGATGTACCCGTACCAAGAGAAATTTTAATAAAGGAAGCAATGAAAGCGGATGCACTTTTAACCATGCTTTCTGATTCTATTGACGAAACCATCCTAAATGCTGGTGAGAATCTTAAAGTTGTGGCAAATCTCGCCGTAGGCTTTGATAACATTAATGTAGAAGCTGCAAATAAGAGGGGAATTGCAGTTTGTAATACACCAGATGTTTTAACAGATACTACAGCAGATTTGGCTTTTTCCTTGTTAATGGCTACTGCTAGAAGAATTGTTGAAGCAGCTGAAATGGTTAAACAAGGTGAGTGGAAAAGCTGGAGCCCACTATTGTTAGCAGGAAGCGATATTCACCATAAAACAATTGGTATTGTTGGAATGGGCAAAATAGGATCTGCCGTAGCAAGACGGGCAACAGGCTTTGAAATGGAAATCTTATATCATAATCGTACAAGAAAGCCGGAGGTTGAGAAAGAACTTGGGGCTGTGTATTCTTCTTTTGAAGACCTTGTTATGAAATCTGAT
Source organism: Bacillota bacterium (assembly GCA_030705955.1). Classification (GTDB taxonomy): domain Bacteria; phylum Bacillota; class Bacilli; order Bacillales; family Cytobacillaceae; genus JAUZPL01. Next base: position 14,694 of record JAUZPL010000040.1, read on the forward strand.
TTTATTGTTTGCTTAACACCTCTAACAAATGAAACAAGAAATCTATTTACCCGTGAAGTATTCAAAAAGATGAAATCATCTGCAATCTTTATTAATGTTGGAAGAGGTCCGGTTGTGGATGAAGAGGCTCTTTATGAAGCATTAGTAGATGGAGACATTGCAGCTGCAGGATTAGATGTCTTTGTAAAGGAACCAATTAGCGCTGAGCATCCACTTCTAAAACTTTCGAATGTGATTGCCATTCCTCATATTGGAAGTTCAAGCGTTGAAACAAGAGTCATCATGATGAAGCTATGTCTAGAAAATAGTAAAGCAGTTTTGAATGGTGAGGAACCAAAAACGTTAGTGAACAAAGAGTGGAAGGCATTGGTTAAATAATATGATTAAAGGGCCATAATTTGGCCCTCTTGTTACTTTTTATTAAAATACTTGTTCTACTTCCTGAACTCCTGGCACCTCTTCTAAAAGGGCACGTTCAATACCTGCTTTAAGTGTTATGGTTGAGCTTGGACAGGTGCCGCATGCGCCTAGCAAACGGAGTTTTACAATGCCATCCTCAACGTCAACTAGTTCACAATCTCCTCCGTCACGAAGAAGGAATGGGCGCAATTTATCAAGAACTTCTTGTACTTGCCCGAACATCTCTTGGTCTTCCATTTCTATCGACTCCTTTCCTAACTTTTATTATAATGGGGTTGTAAATAAAAATCCATTATCAGAAACGTGAATAAGCATTTATCTGTATATTCATAGTATTTATATTATAAAATAAATTTAAAAAATGGGGAATTAAAATGATTCAGGAACAAGGTGTTGAAATTATAATCTATGGTGCAGAGCAACTTTGTCCTAGTTGTGTTAACCTACCATCATCTAAAGAAACTTACGAATGGCTAGATGCGGCAATTGGTAGGAAATTTCCTAATCAGTCATTTAAAATCAGTTATGTGGATATCTTTAATCCCCCAAGTGAAAAAGAGAAACAAGATTTTTCCGTGAAAGTCATTAAGGAAGAAATGTTTTATCCTGTCGTTGTTATTGAGGGAAAAATTGTTGGAGAAGGAAATCCTCGTTTAAAAACTATTTTTTCGGAATTACAAAAACATGGATATAAAGAAGATTAAAAATAAAGGGATATTCCTGCTTTTCGGAATACCCCTTTTTCTTAGCTAATCAGAATTTATATTCATTAATTCTGAACGCATATCAGTACAACTAGGCAATCGCCTGTGCTAAGGCTTGGCGCTAGCCAAGTTTTCTTTATCCATTATGATATTTATACATCCACAGAATCCCAGATTTTAAAAGTCGCGCTACTCTTCCTGTTATGGCACGATCGGCCATCATACCGAACCCTTGTTTTTTTCCGAGTGATCCAAGGATCCCTTTTAGTTTAATGGCGGGGAAGCTTGCAGGTGGTTCTTCATTTTTCCATCGGCTTTTAAAAACTTCCGCTATTTGTTCAGCTTGTCCTTCCGCTAATTGTGCACTTGGTGCATGTGGAAGGCTTGCACAGTCTCCAACAACGAAAACATGTTCATCTGACGGTAAATGATGATGTTGAGTTAAAATAACTCTTCCAGAAGAATCCTGTTCCACATCTAAGTTTTGAACCACTTTATTTGCCTGAATTCCGGCTGTCCAAACAATAACATCACAATGAATCGGCTCATCATGATTGTATAGTACTTTTTTCTCTACTTTTGTAATATTGGAATTGCTAATGATTTCGACATGGTGATCTAGAAACCATGTTTCTACATATTTGCTCAATCTCTCCGGGAAGGCAGAAAGAATATTTTTGCCCCTATCAAAAAGTTTTATCGTCAGGTCCTCTCGGCTCTCATTCAATTCACTCGCAAGTTCTACTCCGCTAAGACCAGCACCAACAATACCTACAACAGAACCTGAGCTTAAATTGTTTAAAACAGAATAAGTATTTCTTGCCTTTTCTATATTTTGAATACTATAGGTGTATTGATCAGCTCCAGGAACATGATGATACTTATCCTCACATCCAAGACCAATGATTAAATCATCGTAATCTAAGGAGTCACCATTTTCAAGAATGACCTTTTTCTTCTGTAGGTCTATATTTGTAATTTCGCCATATTTAACTTTAAGATTTTTATGATCAGGAAAGGATACCCTGACCTCTTTATCTGAAATAGTACCAGCTGCTAATGCATAGTATTCTGTTTTTAAACAGTGATAGGGTACACGATCAACTAAAGTAATTAAAATATCATCTGGAATGTGGTTTGGAAGAACCTCATTTAGAAATTTCATTCCCCCATACCCACCACCAAGAATTAACAGATTTTTCATTGTCACTTCTCCTCATTAGATGTTCACCAAAAACATTTAAAAAAATATCTTTTTAACCTATTTTTTGCTCTAGATTAATTTTTATCGTTATCTTTTAATGGAAATACTCCGAATTCTTAATTTGGCCCAACACGAGTATAACGAAAATGTTACAATTTAACAACACTTTTCAACTCTGTATTGACAGGTGAATAATGTTGTGAAAATTGACTGAATTGATGAAAAGGGGTAGGATTGTAGGGTGATAAAGAGGTGAAGCACATGTTTAAACCAATCATCGAATTTTGCATAAGTAATTTAGCAAATGGTTCACAAAAAGCAAAAGAAAGACTGGAGAAAGACCCAAATTTAGATGTTATTGAATATGGTTGTCTAAGTCACTGCAGTATTTGTGCAATCACTCTTTTTGCTTTGGTAAATGGTGAAAGAGTTACAGGGAAAACTCCTGATGAATTAGTCGATAATATCTATAATTATTTGGAAGAAAATCCAATGTTTTAAATAAAAAAGGGGCTTATCCAAAAGGCCAAAAATAACCTTTTGAGTAAGCCTTTTTAGCTACTAGGAAAGTATAAAGGCAACTACGCCGATCGGCGAGTTTTCTTTATACGTCTAATAATTTATCTTCCCTTATTTCACTCCAGCGTTCTTTTGCCATTTCAATAATTCTAGGTTCAATTGACTGTCTTTGTTTTTCAATCACCTTAGAAAAATATTTAACAGCATTTTGCCTATCATTTAGCCTTCTGGAAAGTTCCCCAATTAAATAAAAAAGCTTTATTTCAGAAACTTGAGTCCCACGGAAATCATCTGCTAAATAAGATTCCTCATATTCTTTTAAGGCTAGCTTCATAAACCTTTGCTCTTGTTCAGTATTTTCGCATTTTCGATAAAGCCAAGCAATTCTTATATATAAACCCGCTAAGATAATATGTTTTTCTTTTTTTAATAATCCACAGTATACTGCTAGTTTATATGCCTGGATGGCCTGATTTGGTGTTCTATTAGAGCAAAAGTCTTTAGGAACCCATCGATTCATAACCTCTGTTTGAATGGATTCCAATGAACCAGGAGGGAAAAACTTAGAAAATTCCTCCGAAAATGAAAAGCCACAAGAAGGGCAAACTTGAATATGGTAAAATAAAGGGTTGCTTTCATCTGACTCATATATAGGAAAAAAGTCAGAATCATAATGGGTCACCTTAACAAAACGGGAACGAACCTTTTTGCTAGTGAATGCCTTTTTACACATAAGACAAATGAACTTTTTATCAAATGTTGGCTCTAAAGTAGCCATAATTTCCCGCCCCTTTTTTAAAAATAAAATAGGTAAATAACCCCTTTATAACCCTATTATAACGTAAAATAGGGGAAAAAAGGCCTATGAACATATCTTTATTATTTTTTTATATGAACGTTTAAGTTGAGTACATTAATTGAACTGTATATACTAAAAGAAATCATTTATATGGAATAGAACCTGTAACATATGATAAGGGAAATATTTAAGAAGAAAAAAAGGAGGATGAAAATGGTCATTACCTTAACAGAAGCAGCGGCACTTCACATAAAAGATATGATGAAACATAATGAAGAGGAAGGAGCTTTCTTGCGTGTATCGATTAAAGGAGGCGGCTGTAGCGGTTTATCTTACGGAATGGGTTTTGAACATGAAAAGAATGAAGATGACTTTCAGTTAGAACAATTCGATATTCAAATAATCGTTGATAAAGAAAGCGCTCCTATTTTAAAAGGGACAAAAATCGATTATAAGCAATCGATGATGGGTGGAGGCTTCACGATTGATAATCCGAATGCCATTGCTTCCTGTGGCTGTGGTTCATCTTTTCGGACTGCTGAAAATACCGGAGTCCCTGAAAATTGCTAATGTAAAAGGCGTCCAAAAGTGGACGCCTTACTTCTTATCAGTGACCACCAAACATAGAAGAACTATGTATTGGTTGGACTTTTGCTTTTGGATCAATGTAAGATTTAGCATTATTTATAGCAGTTGGTGCTTCACCAAAACCACAGGCAATTAATTTAACTTTACCATCATACGTACAAATATCACCTGCAGCATAAATTCCTGGTGTATTTGTTTCCATTTTTGAATTTACAACAATGGAATTTTTTTCGATTTCAAAACCCCATTCTTTAATTGGTCCCAAAGTGGAAACGAAACCGTAATTTACAATAACGGCATCTACATCTATAATTTCTTTTCCTTCTCCGTTTACTCCATCTAGAACAACCTGTTTAATTCCATCTGTATCACCGATTAATTCAAATGGAACATAGGGTGTTTTTACAACAACCTTAGAATTGTATAAATTTTCTACGCTATGCTCATGTGCACGGAATTTATCTCTTCTATGGACAAGAGTTACTTTTTCAGCAATTGGTTCAAGCATTAGAGCCCAGTCTACTGCTGAATCTCCACCGCCAAAAACAACCACTTTTTTACCAGCAAATTGATTAAGATCTTCGATAAAATAATGAAGATTTTTCTTTTCATATTGGATAGCGCTTTCAAGTTCCAAACGACGCGGTTGGAATGCACCATTTCCTGCTGTAATAATGACAGTTTTGGAATAATGGACCTCTTTATTTGTTGTTAATTTAAAATTACCATCTTCTTGTTTTTCAAGCTTTTCAACGGATTCTTCTAATGCTACAACAGGTGAAAACTTAGCCATTTGTTCTTTTAGATTGTTAACAAGTTCTTGCGCACGAATTTTTGGGAAACCTGCAACATCATAAATATACTTTTCAGGATAAAGGGCTGCTAACTGACCCCCAAGTTGTGGTAGGCTTTCAATAATTTTTACAGATGCTTGTCTCATACCTCCATAAAAGGCAGTAAAAAGACCAACAGGCCCGCCTCCAATAATGGTAATATCATACACCTTTTGTTCCTCTTGCACTCCAAATCCCCCCAACAAATATTGTTACAATTCCATTGTATATCATATCACAAAATTAAATTTTCCTCATAATTTTTCAGAAAGTATTCAAATTATCAGTAATAAAACAGGTTTAATACTATTTGTAAAAAGTATTTTTCTTATATATACCTTAAATAATATTTTTAATTCTCTTATGTTACTATTTTTATATAAATTGCTTGAAAAACGAATAAAAAAAGAATAAGATTGATGGTGGATATATTGTTACTATTTTGTGACGAAAAAAGCAATTTTTTTTGACAATTATCGTGAATTACCTCACAATCTTTTTTCAGTGTTACAAAATAAAATACTTCAATGCAGTGGAAGATAAGAAAAAGAGTTTAAATATAAATAAAGGTGGAAGTGATCACTTTGAGAAAGCCAAAAATCGTTATTTTAGGTGCTGGATATGGTGGATTAATGACAGCCGTTAGTCTGCAAAAGTTAGTTGGGCAAAACGAAGCGGATATTGTGTTAGTAAATAAAAATGATTACCATTATGAAACAACTTGGTTACATGAAGCATCCGCTGGTACTCTGCACCATGATCGTGTACGCTATGAGATCCGTGATGTAATTGATCGGAATAAGGTTGAGTTTGTACAGGATACAGCTGTTCAAGTAAATAAGGAAGAAAAGAAAGTCATTTTAGAAAAAAGCGAAATTAATTATGATTATCTTGTTATTGCTCTTGGTGGAGAATCAGAAACCTTTGGTATTAAAGGATTAAAGGAATATGCATTTGGAATTTCAAATGTAAACTCTTCACGCCAACTGCGTGAGCACATTGAATATCAATTTGCTACTTATAATATGGAAGAAGACAAGAAAGATGAAAGATTATCCATTGTTGTAGGTGGAGCAGGTTTCACGGGGATTGAATTTCTGGGCGAATTAACAAACCGAGTACCAGAGCTTTGCCATGAATACGATGTAGATTTCCACAAGGTTAAAATTATTTGTGTTGAAGCGGCCCCAACTGTTTTACCAGGATTTGATCCTGAACTCGTCAATTATGCAGTGTCACAATTAGAGCGTAAAGGTGTTGAATTCTTAATTGGAACAGCAATTAAGGAATGTACTCCTGAGGGAATTTTTGTAGCAAAAGGTGAAGATGAGCCACGCGAAATTAAAGCTGGAACGGTTGTATGGGCAGCGGGTGTACGTGGTAATTCTATCATTGAAAAATCTGGATTCGAGGCAATGCGTGGTCGTGTAAAAGTTGAAAAGGATCTTCGTGTTCCAGGCTTTGATAATCTTTTTATCATTGGGGATTCTTCCTTGTTTATCAATGAAGAAATTAATCGTCCATATCCTCCAACTGCACAAATTGCTATGCAGCAAGGTCAAACCTGTGCTAAAAACATAGCCGCATTAATTAGAAATAAAACAGACTTAGATCAATTTAAACCTGATATAAAAGGTACAGTTTGCTCCCTTGGTGAAGATGATGCGATCGGTGTTGTTTACGGCAAGAAGCTTACGGGTGCAAAAGCTGCTTTTATGAAAAAAGTAGTTGATAATCGCTCTCTCTTTATGATTGGCGGAGTTCCTCTCGTATTGAAAAAAGGTAAATTTAACATATTTTAATATGAAGTATAATAAAGGGCAGAGAAATCTGTCCTTTTTTGGCTTTAATAAAGGAGGAATAAAGAAGGATGAATGAGAAACGCGGAAATGTATGGTTAGCTGTTACCGGCTTAGTCAAGTCACCAGATGGGAAATGGCTTGTTGTTAAAAAAAGGTATGGAGGGTTAAAAGGGAAGTGGTCCTTGCCAGCTGGATTTGTGAATGCTGGGGAAACTGCAGATGAAGCCGTTTTAAGGGAGATTAAGGAAGAGACAGGAATTGACTGCAAGTTAAAAGGGTTGATTGGTCTAAGGACAGGTGTCATTAAAGGGGATATTAGTGATAATATGCTGATGTTTGAACTTGAAACAAAAAGTTTGGAAATTAGACATCAGGAAGCTGAACTTTATGAAGCTGAATTTATCACTCCTGAAGATCTGGAAAACGATGGTGATACATCCATTCTTCTTCATTACTTAATGGAAGAAAAGACTACTACTGTCAAGCCATGTATAGATGGAATTAATCCTGGTAATCAATTTGGATATACATCGTACAAGATATTTTTATAATTTTTTGAAAATTTAAGAAACTACTAGCAAATGGACGAAAGGACTTAATGTATCCGCTTTCTTGGTTTGTTTTGACAATAACTACCGCTTTTCTTTCTTTTCAATTCTTGGTATATTATCTGAAAATTAAGTCAATATATTGAAGGAGATGAGGGGAATGAAGAAGAAAAATTCGGATTCACAAAAGTGTGAGTACTGTTCAGGAGATGGATATTTTCAATTATTACTGGGTGGTTCAGAAACATGCTCTTGCTGTGGTGGGACAGGAAAACGAAAAGAATAATGAATAAGCCCTCTACTCCGAAATCCATTTCGGAGCTATTTTTTTTATTGGGACTTTTAAGCCGAAGTTCCCACTCCAAATGTTTATGCTTTTCTATGTTGACTCCCATTTGGACATTCAGTTACACTAAATGGTGATGTGTAAGGGGGAAAACTTTCATGCAGATGAGCATCGGTGTTTTAATTATTTCTGTTTTATTATTTTTTGTTCTATTTTTTGGGATAGGTTTTTTGCTTAACATGATTCTACGAATGACTTGGATTATGACCTTTTTTTACCCTATTATTGCTATTTTAATTGTGGATAAAGTGCGATTTATTCAATACTTTACCAACACAAATTCCGCCTTTCATTCCCTTGTATATAGATTTAGCACTTTAGGAATGGCCGATATTATTATATTATCAAGCGGGTTTGCAGGTGCGATTGGTGCTGGAATTACCATGAAATTATTAAGAAAAAGTGGATACCAAATGTTTTAGGGCTGTTTACCATAGGTAAATAGTCCATTTTTTTGAATTTTTCACTTCTTTTTTGAATATTTTTCTGATTCTTGGGAAAAGACTAGTTCAGGGAGGAGTGAAAAAAATAATGAGTAGAACAAAAATTTGGGCAAGACGTTTTTCAATGATTTGTTTATTCACGCTTGCATGTATGTCGACCTTTCAAACTATTTCGGGTGTAAAAGCACAAGAACTATTTTCCTATAATGATGATGGTAGTAAAGATTCTGTCAGCTATAACAATGAAGATTCATCTTTGACACATAAATTTAAGGCCCTAGGTCTAGCCTTTAAAACGATTCAAAGGCTTGTTCAACATGATCCGCTAATCTCATCAAGTGAAGAAGTAATGGGAACACCACCTTCATTGGAGAATGCGTTTGATTGGTCACAGTATCCAAAGGAAACAGTTGTAGCAACAGGTTATACAGCTGGATTTGAATCAACAGGAAAATATAAAAATAATCCACAATATGGGATTACGTATTCTGGTGTTAAGGTAAAAAGGGATTTATATTCAACAATAGCAGCTGACTTGCATGTTTTTCCAATTGGAACTATTCTTTTTATTCCAGGGTATGGATATGGCGTAGTAGCAGATAAGGGTGGAGCGATAAAAGGAAATGAACTTGACCTTTATTATGAAACCGTAGATGATGTTTATAACCTATGGGGAAAAAAGAAATTAGATGTTTATGTGGTTCATAGAGGAAATGGCAATCTGAATGAAGCTGATTTAACAGCCCTTAATGAAAATCAATCCATGCAAGTTTTTCGACAACAGTATATTGGTTCAGAAAAAAAGTAAGATAGGGAAGGCTGTCGGAAAAATCGACAGCTTCTTTTTTTTATGCATATAATAAGAAAGAGTTAGGTTTTTACAATAAAAGGATTAGGGGGTTGGATGATGTTTTATTTAAAAAAAGACTTTCAATTTCAAGAAAATCAGGAAGGATTGGTTATCGGTCTTTTTGAAAGGTCAGGTAAATTAGAAGGAACGTTAGCCGAACTTGATCATGAGTTTAATGGTTATATACATGAGCTTATAAAAAACGGTGAAATATCGGTAAAAGAAAAAAATATAAGTAAAATACATACATTAGGTAAGATAGGGACCAAAACTATTTGGTTTGTGGGACTGGGTAAAGAGAAGAACCTTACTTTTGAAAAGCTTCGTGATTCTTTTGGCAGACTTTTTAAAGAAATTCATCATAAACATTGGGAAATTGCTTTTTTATTGGATTCCTTTACAAATGAAAAAATGGATACATTAGATGCTGCCCATGCTATGAGTGAGGCTTATGCCCTAGCTACATATCATTTCCAAGGATATAAGCAAAAACAAAATGAACCTGAGAAAAGTTTATCTGAACTAACAATCTATACTGACTATTGTGATCAAGAGGAATTGGAAGCTTCCATAACTGTAGGGTATGCCTTTGGCAAGGGTACAAATTCTGCAAGAAATCTTGTGAATATTCCCGGAAATTTGTTAACTGCTGAAGAAATGGCCAATTATGCAATAGACCTTGCTGCCAAATATGATTTTGAAGTGGAAATTTTAGAAAAGGATGAAATTGAAAGCCTGGGGATGGGTGCATTTCTTGCAGTAAACCAGGGATCCACAGAGCCACCAAGAATGATTGTTCTTAAGTACCAAGGAAAAGAACTGTGGGAAGATGTTATTGGCTTAGTCGGGAAAGGAATTACTTTTGATACTGGCGGTTACTCCATTAAAACAAAATCAGGAATAGTCGGTATGAAAACAGATATGGGTGGAGCAGCTGCTGTTTTAGGGGCAATGGAGATCATTGGTGAATTGAAACCAGAACAAAATGTTGTTGCAGTCATCCCTTCAACAGATAATATGATTAGCGGATCTGCGTTTAAACCAGATGATGTGATTACCTCGATGAGTGGGAAGACCATCGAGGTCTTAAATACTGATGCAGAAGGCCGTCTTGTATTAGCGGATGCAGTCACATATGCAAAACATCATGGTGCAAACTATTTAGTTGATGTAGCCACTTTAACTGGAGGGGTTATCACCGCACTAGGTCTTCACACTACAGGTGCAATGACAAATAATGAATGTTTATATGAACAGGTTTTAGAAGCCTCTTTTGAAGCAGGTGAACCTATTTGGCAGCTGCCATTGTTTGAAAAAGATAAAGAAAGAGTGAGAAGTAGCAAAATTGCGGATTTAAATAATTCGCCAGGTCGGGAAGGTCATGCCATTGTAGCAGGGGCCTTTATTGGAGAATTTGCTGAGGAAACACCATGGGTACATTTAGATATAGCAGGGACTGCTACAGCTTCCAAAGATTACGATCTTGGACCAGCAGGTGCAACTGGAGTCATGACTCGCACATTAGCACTGTTTGTAGAACGCTTTGAACCATTAGAAAAATAGATTACGCCCCCCAGGGTTTCCGGGGGGTTATTTAAATGGAGAATATGTTCAACCGCTTAACGCCACTAGTAATTAGCCCAAGCCAAAACCATGTCATTCGCATATGAAATAGTGTAAACATAAAGAAAAAAGGAGGTAAGTCTCTATGTATGGTTATAGAAATGCTTATCAACCCCAAGATCAAAGGTTCTTCGGATTTGGTCTTTTTGCTTGGCCCTTTTTAGGTGGCTTAGCTGGCGGGCTACTAGGAAGTGCATTATTTTATCCACGTCCATATTACGGCTATCCTGGGTTTGGATACCCTGGTGTTGGATACCCTGGCGTTGGATATCCAGGAATGGGGAACCCATATTTTTATTAAATTAGAAAGAAAAAACAGCCCGAAAGGCTGTTTTTTTGGCTAATAGGAAAGTATAAATATTTATACTTTCCTATGTCGCATAAGTGTTACTACGCCTCATGAACCGCTTTAAGGGCTTGCCAATCGGCGTGGTTTCCTACTTTTTAAGAATTTAAAACCTATCCCTATGCTCAACTAAATCGATTGCACCAAGAACGATGTGAGCCAAACCAAAGCCGAAAATGGTATTGGAGTACATTTTGTCAATCTTACGGTTTTGTTTCATTGCTAATCCAGCTGCGGTAACTGCTGTGCCAAGAACAGTTGGAATTAAACCTTCTCTAATAGACATAACAGACTCACCTCTAAAGTTAAGTTGTCCTAATGGACATTTATAGTATGAGCTATAGTAAAATAAATAAAGACGTTATTATTTTACATTATGACAAAGGGTGAGATTATTGGTATATAAGAACACTTTAATTGATGCACTTGGAATGGATATTATCTTGGTAGAAAAAGGGAAAGTTATAGCGAAAATGCCGGTTGACGAACGGACGAAACAACCATTTGGCCTGCTCCACGGAGGTGCTTCTGTGGCGTTAGCAGAAACTGTTGCAAGTATAGGTGCTTATGAATTAGTGGATAAGGAATCAGAGGTTGTAGCAGGTTTAGAAATCAATGCAAACCATGTACGTCCTAAAAAAGAAGGAATTGTTACCGCAGTAGGAACAGTTTTATATCAAGGTAAAACAACAATGGTTTGGGATATAAAAATAACAGATGAAAATGATCGATTAATCTGTATCTCAAGGTGTACCATGGCCATCATTAAAATAAAAAAATAAAACTTTTTCAATAGAAAAGTTCCTTCCTTTCTTTTTGAAAAATTTGAAAAATTCCTTCCTTTTTCATGTTATAATAAAATAAATTAATGAGGAATTGTACAATTTTTGTACATGTTCTTTAATATACTGTAGTAAAGATTGTTAGGGGTGAAAATGGTGAAGGGAAAACGGCAATTTTTATTTATTGATTTTGAGTTTACCATGCCAGAGAAAAATGCCAGAGCAAAGAACTTTTATCCGGAAATTATCGAAGCTGGAGTTGTTTCGGTTGTGGATGACAAGATTATTGAGCAGTTTTCATCTTTTGTAACCCCCGTTAAATTTCCAATTCTTACTGAGCGCTGCAAATCATTTTTACATATTTCACAAGAACAGGTTGATAGAGGACTTTCATTTTTTGAACTTATCCGCAAATTTGAAGAATTAAATATGCAATATGAAAATGTAATTGTTACTTGGGGAAACATGGATATGAAGGTTCTTCGCCATAATTGCCTACAAGCTGGTGTGCCATTTCCAATTAAGAAGGCTTCTGAAATTGACTTATCAATGGAATACAAGCGATTTTTTGGCGATCAAAATCAAACAGGTTTGTGGAAGGCTGTTCAGGAGTATGGAAAAGAAGGTATAGGTAAGCATCACCGTGCACTTGATGATGCATTGACCACATATAATATTTTTCGCTTAGTTGAAAAAGATAAACGGTATTTAGAAAGACCAGAGCCCACTACTATTGGTGACCGCATTGATTTTTCGAAGTTATTAAATGAAATCGTCTAAAAGGCCAAAATACATTCTGTAATTTGGCCTTTTTATTTTTTACTTAAGGTAGTCTTTTTCTAAGATGTGCATAAATTCTAATGATTTTTCAGCCCATGGGGTGGATTCTTCACTTAGCTCCTGAATCATTTTATCCACAGCCGTTTTTAAAGAAGTTTTATATTCTAAAATATCGTCTTCATAGGGTTTCACCATTTTAAATGGAATGTTTGCCTGTTCACGAAAGGCTAGTGCACGTCTTTCATGGAAAATACCCACACTCATATCCTTGGGGTGGTGTATGTCTCCTTGCATAGGATGCCTGAGAACAGCTAACGCACGTACTAAATAATGTTGTGGTCTAATTTCAGTTATTTCACCTATGTATTTTCCCGTCTTATATATTGCAGTAACCTTGTCCCCAATTTTTAATTCTTCCATAAATGAACCCTCCTTTGTTATTTTATTATGAAGTACGAATTCAAAAAAACAAAGTGCAAAATCCAGGTTTTTTGGTTAAAGTAAAAAAGTGGAGGGATGATAAATGAGAATAAAGGTTTATATAACCTTAATCGCTGTTGTTTTTTTATTAGCTGCATGTGGGACAAGTCCTGCAAAACAAGCTGCAAATAAAAATAAAGCCTCAAAAACAGAGCAGAAGGTAGGGGAAAAAACGGTGACCAATGCAGTTTATCCACAACTGACAAATGAAGTGTCAGAAAAAGACAGATTAGTTGAGATGGAAACCTCGATGGGAAATATTAAAATTAAGTTATTCCCAGAGTACGCCCCTAAGGCTGTGGAAAACTTTGTGAAGCATAGTCAGGATGGTTATTATAATGGGCTTATTTTTCATAGGGTAATAAAAGACTTCATGATTCAAGGTGGAGATCCTAATGGAGACGGCACCGGTGGAGAAAGTATTTATGGAAAGCCGTTTGAGGATGAATTTTCCAACAATCTATTTAATCTTCGCGGAGCTCTTTCAATGGCGAATTCAGGAGAAAATACAAATGGAAGTCAATTTTTTATTGTACAGGATCCAAAGCTTGCCCCTTCGATGAAAACCCAAATGGAGCAAGCCGGATATCCAAAAGAGATTATTAATGCCTATGATCAGAATGGTGGCACCCCATGGCTGGATAAAAGACATACTGTTTTCGGACAGGTGATTGAAGGAATGGATGTTGTTGATAAGATAGCAAATACTAAAACAGGTCCAAACGATAAGCCTACAGAGGACGTTGTTATAAAGAAAATAGATGTTTTAAAATAAGATACTATTTAAAACGTTTGGAATAAATATTCCAAACGTTTTTTTGTTTAGGATGTAATACAGAATTCTTGCATTATAATGCATTGTATCAGGCAAACTAAACGTAAATTGTCTTTGGAGGGTTATACATATGAAGAAAAAATGGCTTCTTATCCCGTTTCTTTTATTAGCAGGATGTACACAACAGAACCCGACTAAAGTGAATGTAAAAATGTATAATGCAGTTGGTGATTCACTTGGAACAATAGAATTAGCGGAACAATCAAGCGGTGTAAAACTTAATATAAAATTAGACGGACTAACCCCAGGAATTCATGCTATCCACATTCATGATAGTGGGAAGTGTGTTGCGCCTGATTTTAAATCAGCAGGAAATCACTTTGATATAGAAGGCAAAGAACATGGTCTTATGCATCCTAAAGGGGCACATGCAGGTGATTTACCAAACTTAATAGTAGAAGATGACGGAAGTGTAAAAGCAGAACTAATGGCGCCAAATGTTTCCTTAAAGGATGGGAAAAAATCGTTATTTACAAAGAAAGGAACCTCCATTGTTATAGATGAAGGAAAAGATGACGGCATGACCCAACCGTCAGGTGATTCTGGGAAAAGAATTGCTTGTGGAGAAATCACTAGAAAAAAACAACAGCAATAATGAGCCTTTTTTGGGAAGGTTCTTTTCTTATTTAGACAAAATTTTAAAAATGTAGATAAACACCTATGCGTATCTTCATATGTGGACATACACTATGGTGTACATGAAAATAGGGAGGGATAAAGTTGAGTAGACAATATTATGGAGGATATCCAACTCAGACAGGTTACCCACAAATGCCGGGTGCTTACCCACAAATGGGCGGATATCCACAAACAGGTCACCCGCAGATGATGGGCGGATATCCACAAACAGGTCACCCACAAATGATGGGTGGATATCCAACAACAGGCTATCCACATATGATGGATGGGTACTACCATCACCATCATCATCACTACAAAGGCTATCCACATGCAGGATACCCACAAATGGGAGGATACCCACAAACAGGTTATCCACAAGCAGGCTATCCACAGCCAATGACAGGCTATCCTCATACAGGTTATCCTCGTTCAGAAAAATGATTTATAGTAAACCCTTTTATAGGGGTAAAACTACCTGTACATTCGTACAGGTAGTTTATTTTTAAAAATTGGGTATTCTAACTTGATTTATTTATTCCTTTTGAACAAAATGTAAGAAAAAGTGTGAAAAAGGAAGGACGTTAACTTGGAAAATAAACTATATTATCAAGATGCATACAAAACATCGTTTTTTACTAACTTAGTTACGGAATCAACAGATATAGAGGGCCGTCCATATGTTGTATTAGAAAAAACAGCCTTCTTTCCAACAGGTGGTGGCCAGCCAAATGATGAAGGAACCATAAATGATATAATGGTTTTAAATGTTGAAGAAGTAGTTGGGGAAATCCGCCATTATTTAGAAAGTCCATTAGGAAAGAATAAAGAGAATGTTTTTGGTGTTATAGATTGGGAGCGTAGGTTTGATCATATGCAGCAGCATGCAGGTCAGCACATTTTATCTGCAGCATTTGATCAGTTATTTGAGCTTAAGACAATCGGATTTCACCTTGGAAAAGAAATTGTAACGATTGATTTAGACACGGAAGATTTACAGGAACATGAAATGAGGGAAGCTGAGAACTTAGCCAACCAAATTATTTTGGAAAATAGACCCATTGAAACAAAATGGGTGACTGAGGAAGAATTAAATGAATATTCTTTGCGTAAAGAGACAAAGGTTAAGGAAGATATACGCCTTGTGATTATTCCTGATTTTGATTATAATGGCTGCGGCGGAACACACCCCCATGCAACAGGAGAGATTAGGGCAATTAAAATATTGGATATAGAGAAGCAAAAGAAAAAAATTCGTGTTCATTTTGTATGTGGAAACCGTGTGATTGACCAACTCCATCAAAAACAGCTGGTTTTACTAGAGTTAACAAGACTACTTAGTTCTCCGGAAAAAGAGATGGCGGTGGCTGTAACAAGGATAATAGATGCAAGAAAAGAGTTGGAAAAGGATTTAGAGGCCGCAAAGGATCAAATCCTGGAATATAAAGCTAAAGAATTGCTTTCCTCACATCGCTCCCAAAATGGAGAGAGCATTATTACGCATGTCTATCAAAATAGGACCATTCAAGAACTGCAAAAAATAGCACGTCTTATTACTATAGAGGATGAACAGGCAGTTGTTTTCCTAGTGGCAGAAAATGAAGGCCGCTTACAAGTAGTTGGGGCCCGCGGGAAATTAGTGGAAACAAACATGAAGAATCTTATTCAGGAAACTCTTCCTTTAATCAATGGAAAAGGCGGAGGGAATGATTCATTTGTTCAGGGTGGTGGTGAAGCGCTTATATCTGGTTCAGAATTACTTAACATTTTACTCAAAAAGGCAAGTATATACTAAATGGATGATTTGTTTCTTTTTGTCAATAATAAAGAGAAGTCTATTTTTATATTCCAAATTTGTTTGAAAATTTTTTTCGATATATAATAAGTTTGAATAAAAAATTTTTCATCTGAAGGGACGGTTTAGTTTGAAAACTCAACAGGTTGGTGTAGTTGGTGTAGGTGTTATGGGAAGAAGTTTAGCCCTTAATTTTGAAAGTAAGGGTTTCCCTGTATCAATCTATGACCTTTCATCCGAAAAAATAAATGAAATTCTTGAAGATCATAAAGAAAAAGACATATTCGGAACAACAAATATAGAAGAATTTGTTCAATCTCTTGAACTTCCTCGAAAAATTATATTGATGGTAAATGCAGGAGTTATTACTGATAAAGCGATTGAATCATTACTTCCATATTTAGATAAAGGTGATATTTTAATTGATGGTGGAAATACATTCTTTAAAGATACTATTCGAAGAAATAGGGAACTGGAGGAAAAAGGAATCCTCTTTATAGGTGCGGGCGTATCTGGTGGAGAGGAAGGTGCCCTTAAAGGTCCAGCTATCATGCCAAGTGGCCAAGAAGAAGCCTATAAAGCTGTGGAAGGTATGTTGACAGCTATTTCTGCAAAGGTAAATGGTGATCCTTGCTGTACATATATTGGTCCAAACGGTGCAGGTCATTATGTAAAAATGGTTCATAATGGCATTGAATACGGAGATATGCAATTAATTTGTGAATCATATCATTTAATGAAAGAGGTTCTGGGCCTATCGGTAGAAGAGCTTCATGAAGTGTTTAAAGAATGGAATAATGGGGAGTTGGACAGTTACTTAATAGAGATAACTGCTGACATTTTCACCAAGAAAGATAAAGAAACGGGTAAACCGTTAGTTGATGTTATTTTAGACACTGCTGGGCAAAAAGGGACAGGAAAGTGGACAAGTCAAAGTGCACTCGATTTAGGTGTACCTCTTTCCATTATCACTGAATCCGTATTTTCCCGCTTCTTATCAGCAATGAAAGAAGAACGTGTAAAAGCAAGCAAAATACTAAATGGTCCAGAGAAAAAGGCATTTCTTGGAGATAAAAAGGAATTTATTGAGCAGATTAGAAAAACTTTGTACTTAAGTAAGATTTGTTCCTATGCACAAGGTTTTGCTCAATTGAAATTTGCTGCAAAAGAATATGACTGGAATCTACAGCCAGGTGCAATTGCTATGATCTTCAGAGGAGGTTGCATTATTCGTGCAGCATTCCTTCAAAATATAAAAGATGCCTATGACAGAGATGCCAACTTAGACAATCTTTTATTAGATCCCTATTTTAAATCAATTGCAGAGAACTACCAGGAGGCTGCCCGTGAAGTTGTGGCTACAGCCATTAAATCAGGTATTCCAGTACCTGGATTGGCAAGTGCTCTTGCCTACTATGACAGCTACCGGTCAGAAGTTCTTCCTGCAAACCTACTTCAGGCACAAAGAGATTATTTTGGAGCTCATACTTATAATCGTGTTGACCGTGAAGGAACATTCCATACCGATTGGCTTATTGACTAAAACCATGAACCAGATGTGTATTTTACATATCTGGTTTTTATATTTGATGATACCACATCACTTTTGTTTAAATAATAATTATTATAAAATACATATTTCTGTATTTAAATAGAAAAGACGGGCTTCGTTTGCCCGTCTAATCATTGAATAAATTCTTTTAAGACAATGCTTTCTTCAATCGCTCAAGTCCTTCAATTAAATCCTCTCTTGGACAGGCAATGTTCATTCTCATAAATCCTTCTCCACCTGGCCCGTACTTTGTACCTGGTTCAAGGGCTAATTTTCCTTTTTGAATAAAAAGGTTATGTAATGGCTTATCATCCAAAGATAAGTTTCTGCAATCTAACCATAATAGATAAGTTCCTTCAGGTTCGATACATGTGATGTGTGGGAAATACTTGTCTAGGAAGTCAATCGTATAGTTTTTATTTTCTTCTAGGTAATCAATCAACTCTTCCAGCCATTCTTCGCCTTCATGATAGGCTGTTTCCATTCCAATGATTCCAAAAGTGTTTAACGAAAAAACGCCTTGTCTTTTTTGTGTTTCGCTAAATTTAGTACGTAAATCCTCATTTTTAATAATCACTGCAGAGGCTTGAAGCCCTGCGAGATTAAACGTTTTGCTTGGGGCAATGCAAGTGATGGTTTGATTTAAAAGTTCATGACTTAATGAAGCAATTGGAAAATGCTTAAAGCTCTTATACACGATATCCGAATGTATTTCATCAGATAGAATAAGGCAATCATAGTTTAAACAAAGCTCACCCATTTTCATTAATTCTTCCTTTGTCCACACCCTACCGGTTGGATTGTGAGGATTACATAATAAGAATAGCTTACACCCGTTTTTAAGCTCATTTTCAAAACCATTAAAATCGATTTCATATCTTCCATTAACTAATTGGAGTGGTGAATTTACAACTGACCGGCCATTTTTTTCAATCATTTCAAAAAAAGGTGTATAAATAGGTGCTTGAAGTAAGATTTTATCTCCAAGGTTAGTGAATGTTTGAATAGCCGTACTAATTGCCTGTACCACTCCGCTGCAATATAAAAGCCAGTTGGGTTGGATTTCCCATTTGTGTCGTTTTTTAAGCCATTCTTGAATGGCTTGGTGGGTTGATTTTGGTACAAAGGTATAGCCAAATATTCCATGTTCCACTCTTTCCTTAAGAGCATTTATAACTGCTTGTGGCGGACGAAAGTCCATATCCGCAACCCACATTGGCCAAAGCTCGTCTTCACCAAAAATCTCCTTTGTTAATTCCCATTTAACAGAAGAAGTATTCCTCCGATTAATTTTTTCATTAAATAAAGTCATTCCATACACCATCCTTTTACAATGTTAAATTCTCTAAACTTATGATAAAATAATTCGGGTTAAAATGGATAAAATTTATGAAGGGGAATCACGATGGAATTACAAATAAACCATCAACTTGTGGATGCATTAAACGAATGGGATCCCTTCAAGTTGGGATATGGAAACTATGAAACTGAAATTGCTGATGTCATCCAAGCTGTCCATGAGTGGGATGAGATTTTAGGATTAGCCAAAAAAATCCAGGTGATTTATGAATGTTCATTTGAAGATTTCATCCCACTAGATAAATGTATGGAGATCGCTAATAAACTACTAATGATTAAATTAACAAGTTCCTGTGAAAGATAGGTTCAAAAAAAAGAGGACACACCACTTTGGTTGTCCACTTCAAAAAAGGGGGAATAACTAGAAAGCCTTCTATCAAAAGGTTTGACAGTTTTTCCTTTTTTCATACTGTTACAATATAAAAATATAGGCAATTTATTTTAGAGTTCTTGATCGAAGCTAGAAGGGCTTGAATGCGCTTTCTTTCCAAGTAGTTCAGAGGCAGGGATATCAAGAACAGTAGATAGCTTTAGAATGGTTTGCGTACTTGGAATAAGTTCTCCGGTTTCATATTTTTCAATGGTTGTTATTCCTACCCTGATTTTTAATGCCAATTGCTGCTGGGTCATATTTCGTTTTTCACGGTAAGATTTTATGTTATGGCCAATTGAACTCATACTGTTCACCTCTCCATGTGCTTATTATTATTATTTTATCATTAATCCATTCTTTTTTTGATAAACAAATTGAACATTATGTTAATCTTTTCCTATTAGAAATACTTTTGATAAAAACTACCTAGTATGCTATAATCTTTAAATGCGTATAAGAGGGATATAAATATTATTTACTTAGGAGTGTTTTCATGTCTGAAAAAATTGAAACTGGTAGTATCTTTACAGGAAAGGTTACAGGAATACAGCCGTATGGTGCTTTTGTTGCATTAGACGATAAAACTCAAGGCCTTGTTCATATTTCTGAAATCACACATGGATTTGTAAAAGACATTAATGATCATCTAAAGGTTGGAGATGAAGTAAAGGTAAAGATTTTATCTGTTGATGAAGAAGCAAATAAAATTGGCCTTTCTATTCGTGCTACAGAGGAAAGCCCTGTTCAAGCATTAAGGCCAAAGAAACCACGTAAACGTCAAGCTGCAGCTGCTATTATTTCTGAAACAGAAGAACAACAAGGGTTTAATACACTAAAAGAAAAGCTACAAGAGTGGATTGATCAATCACAAAATGAAGATTTAATTAAAAGATAAGAAAAAATATGAGAGTCTGTTTCCTTGGGGGAGCAGGCTTTTTTAGTACCTTCTAAAATGCATAGAATCAAATTCCAACTATTTAAAATTAAAAAATCATTAATTTTCAGAAAAAATTATACAGAAAGCTTCATTCTTTTCTTATGCTCAGCTAAAATAAGAATAAGCTCATTAGAAGAAGGAATGGAGGAAATTTGATGGTTTTAAATTTACATACTCAAAAACTAATTGAACAGACTGAAAAGTACGGGGCAAATAATTATCATCCACTGCCAATAGTGATTTCACGTGCAGAAGGTGTTTGGGTTGAAGATCCGGAAGGAAATAAATATATGGATATGCTTAGTGCCTATTCCGCGGTTAATCAGGGACATCGACATCCAAAGATTATTGAAGCATTAAAACAGCAGGCAGATCTTGTTACCCTTACATCAAGGGCTTTTCATAATGATAAGCTAGGACCTTGGTATGAGAAAATCTGTACATTAACAAACAAGGAAGCCGCCCTTCCAATGAATACTGGTGCAGAAGCAGTGGAAACAGCTTTTAAAGCGGCACGCAGGTGGGCATATGATGTAAAAGGTGTAGAAGAAAATCAGGCGGAAATCATCGCATGTACAGGTAATTTCCATGGTAGGACAATGACAGCTGTTTCTCTTTCATCAGATGCCGAATATAAACGAGGCTTTGGGCCAATGCTTCCAGGAATTCGCCTAATTCCGTATGGGGACCTAGATGCTCTAAAAGCCGCAATAACTCCGAATACTGCTGCCTTTTTAATTGAACCAATTCAGGGTGAAGCAGGGATTGTTATTCCTCCTGAAGGCTTTCTCAAACAAGCATACAATCTATGTAAAGATAATCATGTCTTATTTATTGCAGATGAAATCCAAGCAGGTTTGGCCCGTACAGGGAAAATGTTTGCTTGTGAATGGGAAGATGTTGAACCAGATATATATATTCTTGGTAAAGCACTTGGAGGAGGAGTATTTCCAATATCCTGCATAACTGCAAACAAAGATATTCTAGGTGTATTTAACCCTGGCTCACATGGTTCTACCTTTGGAGGAAATCCAATGGCATGTGCTGTCTCTATAGCAGCTCTCGATGTGCTTATTGATGAAAAACTCGCGGAAAAATCGTTAGAGATGGGTGAATATTTCCTAAATAAATTAAAGGAAATAAAAAACCCAATAATCAAAGAAGTTAGAGGGCGTGGATTGTTCATTGGTGTTGAATTATCAGAACCAGCTCGCCCATTCTGTGAAAAGTTAAAAGAGTACGGTTTACTTTGTAAAGAAACACATGAATCTGTTATTCGCTTTGCGCCTCCTCTCATCATAACGAAGAAAGAATTAGATTGGGCAATCGAGCAGATTCAAAAAGTTTTGGAATAATAGAAAAGTCCTTGCATTTATCCTGCAAGGACTTTTCTATTTACTTATTTAACCGGTCTAACATCTGGCTCTCTTTCAAATTGCTCATTTGGTTTAAAAAGAAGGCCAAGGTTTACAAGACCAGCAATACCAACTAGTCCGTAGATAATTCTTGAAAAAGCTGAACCTTGACCGCCAAAAATGGAGGCAACTAAATCAAATTGAAAAAAGCCAATTAGCCCCCAGTTAATGGCACCGATAATGGTGAGAATTAAAGCAATACGCTGAATAACACTCATTTTTTGCCCTCCTTGTATAAATGAATTCAGTTATAGAATGATTCAATTTTTATAAAATATTCATTGTCCCAAAATATCTTCTAAAAGTAATCACCAATTTTGCATTTGCTGTCAAAATAATGAATAATGAATAATGAATATGGGAAACTCACTTAGAAGTAATTCATAAGGTGAAGTTACGTAATGTTAATAGGGAGGAATAGCCAATGCAAAATTTTACTTTTTGGAATCCGACAAAATTAATCTTTGGTAAAGGTCAATTAGAACAATTAAAAGTTGAAGTTCCTAAATACGGAAAAAAGGTATTGCTTGTTTATGGTGGAGGAAGTGTTAAACGAAGCGGCCTTTATGATCAAGTAATGGGTCAATTAAAGGAGATTGGGACAGAGGTTTTCGAACTTCCAGGAGTAGAGCCAAATCCACGTCTTACTACTGCACAAAAAGGTGTAGAAATCTGTAAAAATGAAGGAATTGACTTCATTTTAGCAGTTGGCGGAGGAAGCGTAATTGACTGCACCAAGCTTATTGCTGCTGGTGCAAAATATGATGGCGATGCATGGGATCTCGTAATCAGAAAGGCTTTTGCGAAGGAAGCTCTCCCATTTGGAACCGTTTTAACCCTAGCAGCAACAGGATCTGAAATGAATTCAGGATCTGTTATTACAAACTGGGAAACAAATGAAAAATATGGTTGGGGCAGTGCCGTTACCTTCCCAGTATTCTCTATTTTAGATCCAGTGAATACATATACCGTTCCAAAGAATCAAACTATTTATGGAATGGTTGATATGATGGTCCATACTCTAGAACATTATTTCCATCTTGAAGAAAACACTTATCTTCAGGACCGTATGTGTGAATCATTATTGATTACTGTTATGGAAACGGCTCCCAAGATTCTTGACGATTTAGAAAATTATGAGTACCGTTCAACCATTCTTTATAATGGAACCATGGCTTTGAACGGAATGATTTCTATGGGTTTCAACGGTGATTGGGCTACTCATAATCTGGAACATGCAGTATCAGCTGTATATGATATTCCACATGGTGGCGGCCTTGCTATTCTTTTCCCTAACTGGATGAAGCACAACCTTCAGGTGAAGCCAGAACGATTTGCCCAATTGGCTGAAAGGGTATTTGGAGTTAACCCAGAGGGTAAGAGTGTAGAGAAAGTTGGGTTAGAGGGAATTGAAAAGCTTCGGAATTTCTGGAATAGCATCGGGGCTCCAGCACGGCTAGCTGATTATGATATTGATGACAGCCAGCTTGAGCTTATGGCTGATAAAGCAATGGTAAATGGCGAATTTGGAGGCTTTAAAAAGCTTAATCGTGAAGATGTACTTGAAATATACCGAGCATCATTATAAGAAAGGAATCCGGGCAGGTGATGTCCGGGTTTTTTTGGTCTTATGTAGAAAAGTTGAGTTTTTGTGTAGTAATCCCCCAATCCTATGTAGCAAAATGCAAAGTTTATGTAGTAAAAATTGTTCTGTGTAGTAAAGAACCGTTTTTGTATAGCAAACCTCCGCTTTTGTGTAGTAATCCCCCAATCCTATGTAGCAAAATACATAGTTTATGTAGTAAAAATTGTTCTGTGCAGTAAAGAACCGTTTTTGTGTAGCAAACCTCCGCTTTTGTGTAGTAATCCCCCAATCCTATGTAGCAAAATGCAAAGTTTATGTAGTAAAAATTGTTCTGTGTAGTAAAGAACCGTTTTTGTATAGCAAACC
>JAUZPL010000041.1 GCA_030705955.1 Bacillota bacterium
ATACCCGTGAAAATGACATTTCGGTTAATATTACAAAAATGAAACAACAGACAAACGTTCGTTCCGCTACAAAGGACCAAACGAATGTTATCAAAAGGCCACGCATTATGACTCTTGAAGAGTCTTTAGAATATCTAAATGATGACGAGTATTGTGAAGTAACACCAGAATCAATTCGTCTTCGCAAAAAGATTCTTGATAAAAGTGAACGTGAAAAAATGGCCAGAAAGAAAAAATATGCAGAATTGAGCTAAGCATGAAGCCCTAGAATAAGAATTCACCATTAAAGAAACGGCTTAAAGTTGCTTGTGCTTTCTAATTAGGAGGATAAAGACAATGAATGTTGCTGATCGGCTATCATTTTTTGCTGCTCTTTATAAAGTTAATGAACATCCAAAAACGGGAATGTGGTTTCTTTATTTAACGATTGTTGTTTTATCTATTGTTGTTTATAAACTTGGGTTTGCAAAGAAATTGCCGATTGGAAAATCCATTGTCATCTATATCTTTTTAATTTTAGGCTGTACGATTATGACGTTCTTTGGTGTTTTCTTACCAGTTGCTGAGGGGCTTTTTATCGCTGCGTTGATTCTTATTATTTATAAGGTTCGCCTTAGACAGGCAAAAAAACAACAGGCTAAAAGTGATATAGGGGGAAGGGAATATTAATGCAGTCCTTACAAGATACACTTTATAACTGGCTAACCATTAAAGTTGTGAGTGATGCCCGTCCTGATGATTCTGCAGCAAGAGAAACAACAGATCTCTTTGAAGAGATGCTGACTAACGAGCATGGGGTAACTGAACTAGAGATAATAAAAAATGCCCCAATGTATGATGTTTTTTACCTTCATGAAGGGGAAAAAAAGAAAAAACGATTTCCAATGGAATTGGCTGATTTCATGCTAAATCAAATAAATGAAAAACCAGAGTGGTTTGAAAATTACCCAATTGAAGAAGACCAAGAAAAAGAATGAAAAAATGCTCATGTCTGTATTGGGACATGAGCATTTTTTAGCTACATAGGAAGGTTTAAGGTCAACTTACCCTCGTGAACCGCCATAAGGGGCTCAACAATCCGCGAGTTTTCTTTAAAACTCATCTTTATCTTTTCGATCGCGATAGAGACGAAAATTTCCGGTAGCAATTCGTGCCATCGTTTTTTCTGTAATTCGGTCATAACAAGCATTACACAGATATGTATGAATAGGACGATTGCGAAGACGTTTGGCCAATGACGTTTCATCTTCAATTGTCTCTATTTTATCACAAATAACACATTTAACTCTCATAGGGCACCCCGTAAACGTTTTTTTATGGAGAATGGTTATATTATAATATATAATGGGTGCTTTTTGGAAGGTAATGAAATTCTTATTATTTGATGGCAAAAATGGAAAGTAGTAATATGATGTTACAGTTGTAGGAAAAAAGGGGTTGGTAAAATGGTAAACCAAATCGAGCATAAGCTGATAAAACCATTGTTTGATATTCTTCAAAAAGAAAGATTTGTCACCATTTCAACTGTTGATTTTGAAACAGGTGGGCCAAATGTAAGTGCCATTTCATGGATTTTAGCAAAGGATGAATTGACCATTTATTTTTCTGTTGATAATCGTTCAAGGGTTATACAAAATATTTTGCAAAATAAAATGGTCGTTATTAATTTAATAGCAAATGAATCAACTTACTCCATTGGTGGAGAAGCAACAGTAAAGCAGGAAAAATTAAGTAATGTTCCATTGAAGCTTGCATTAGTTGAAGTGAAAATAAAAGAAGTTCGAGATGTCATGTTTTACGGTTCTAAAATTGTAACTGAACCACAGTATGACAAAACATATGATAAAGATGCCGCTGCTCGTTTAGATATGCAGGTGATGGAGGCAATGAAAAAAGCTTAGTCAAGGACTAGGCTTTTTATTTTTTATAATTCGACTCTTTTTCTTGTTTTTTATCTAGGTTTTGTTTTTCATCTTTTGAAAGTTTCTTTTTCTGTTCCTGCATTCCATTTTTAGGTGTTGGATTAATCAAATCACTAGGAACCTCAGGCATCAATCGTCCAGCAATTTCAGCAAGTTCATTAAAAATTCCTTGTATGGGTCTGCCTTTTTTAATCTCAGTAGATATTTCCTTAAGTCTTTGCATAGTGTCGGGATCAGCTACCACAATTGCTTTTGCGCCATAAGGATCCTTTTTAAGACTTTCAGCAACTGAGTATTTAATGGAGCCAACTTGAGAACGGTCAATTTTTGAATTTACATCAATTCCAACAATCGCATATCTTCCTAATACCACTGCAGTTGCATCATTTACATTTGGTACACTTGAGGCAAGCGATACTAGATGACGTGAAATCTCTTGCCCTGTTTTGCGATTAATCTCTTGGATATTACTATTTTCTACATTCACAAGATGCTGGTTATGATTCTCTCCTGCATTATTATTAAAATTACATCCAATCAAAATAAAGAAGACAGCAGAAAATATAAGTAAATTTTTCATTTCACTTTTCACCTCCGTGAAGCTACCCGAAACATACATTTATTGTGTGGAAGTTCTTCTATCTTTATTCGACTTGACATATATTTTACCAAAGTCCTATCTAGTAACTATTTTTAGATAAAGGTAAAAGCTTATAAGAGAAGCGGGGGCGTGGATTTGAGTAAAATTTACGTATTAGATACAAATGTCTTGTTACAAGACCCGTATTCTATTTTCTCTTTCGAGGACAATGAAGTTGTTATTCCTGCAGTTGTTCTGGAAGAAGTGGACTCAAAAAAAAGATATATGGATGAAATTGGACGCAATGCAAGACATGTTTCTAGATTAATTGATAATTTTAGGGCAACAGGAAAATTACATGAAAGAATTCAAATGGAAAATGGCGGCACCTTAAGAATTGAATTGAACCATCGATCCTTTCATGAACTACAGGATATCTTTATCGAAAAAACAAATGACAATCGAATTTTAGCAGTAGCCAAGAACTTATTTCTTGAGGAGCAAACAAAGGAAAATGGTAGAAAAGTTATACTTGTAAGCAAAGATGCCCTTGTAAGAGTAAAAGCTGATGCAATTGGTTTGTATGCAGAGGATTATTTAAGTGATAGGGTAGTTGAGGTTGATCATATATACACTGGCTTCTTGGAGATTTTTTTACCGATTGATCTATTGAACAGCTTTTATGAAAAAGGAGAGGTTTCTCTTTCAGAGTTTACCAACCATCTATTTTATCCAAATCAATTTTTGATTTTAAAAGATGATCTCGGGAGTTCTGCCTCAGCGTTGGGAATGGTTGATAAGACATGCAAAAAGGTAAAAAAGCTAGTGTTAAATCAAGAACATATATGGGGAATCCATCCAAGAAATGCACAACAGACAATGGTTATTGAACTATTATTAAGAAAAGATATCCCTTTAGTGACGATGATAGGTAAAGCTGGAACTGGAAAGACCTTACTTGCTTTGGCAGCGGGGTTAATGCAGACAGAGGATTTTAGAGAATATAAAAAACTTCTTGTTGCAAGACCAATTGTTCCAGTTGGAAAAGATCTTGGTTTTTTACCAGGGGAAAAACAAGAAAAATTAAGACCATGGATGCAGCCTATTTATGATAATCTTGAATATCTTTTTAACACGAAAAAGCCAGGTGAACTTGACGCGATTTTAGCTGGGATGGGTTCCATTGAGGTAGAGGCATTAACATATATTCGTGGAAGAAGCTTACCTGAACAGTATATCATTATTGATGAGGCCCAAAACTTAACAAAGCATGAAGTCAAAACCATTTTAACCCGAGTTGGTGAAGGAAGTAAGATTGTTTTAATGGGAGATCCAGAGCAAATTGACCACCCGTATTTAGATGCATATAATAATGGTCTTACATATGTGGCAGAAAAATTTAAAGACCAGCCAATTTCAGGCCATGTAAAGCTCTTAAAAGGGGAACGTTCAGGTCTTGCAAGACTGGCGGCAGAACTTTTATAAATAAACGGGTGCGATTTCGCACCCGTTTATTTAACCTCTATAGCGTAAATATTTTTTATTGGTTTTTCTTGATTAGAGCCATCTCCGAAATAACAATGTGCCGGCCCATTAGATGTAAGTGGTTTTCCATTATCGGAAAACCCTAATATTAGGTCATAAGCAATTTCAATTGGAATTTCTACGTCTCCATCCGTGCTTTTTATTATGATGAACTCCGTATTGCTATTCGGTTCTGCATTTAAAAGAAATGGTTTAAAAGGAATCCCAAAGGAACCAGTGAGAACCTTTTCTTTCTCAAACTTTTTTTCTGTTTTGAGTGTTGGTGGAAAGATAGCGCCTTCAATAATTTCACGATCCCAGTGCCTTGAAATATCTTTTGTATATTCCTCTAATTCATCTGTTTTTATCTTTACTTGGTTAAAATAAGTAGTTAAATCAATACGGCGATCATCAAAAATCCAAACTCCTGGATCAAGTGTGATAGGATATTTTACATTACCATTTAATATAATAATATTTTCCATCTTCAGTCCTCCAGTCAATACCATTAGTATAGTCTTTTTTTTTTGTATTGTCATTTGATTAAAGGGGGACTTATAATTCTTGCAATTTTCAATACTTAACGGTAAAATTTAAAGATAGTTACGTAATCGCTCGGAAACGGGGGGATCAATGTTGGCGTCTGAAATGATCGTGAATCACCATGAAAATGCATATAATTTATTGCTTGCTGATGCAGAAAAAATATTAAGACTGATTAAAGTGCAAATGGATAATCTCACGATGCCTCAATGTCCTCTATACGAAGAGGTACTTGATACGCAAATGTTTGGGCTATCAAGAGAAATTGATTTTGCAGTTCGACTTGGCTTAATTGAAAATGAGGCAGGAAAAGCAATTTTAGATAAATTAGAAAGAGAACTTTCAGCTCTTCATGATGCTTCAATAAAAAAATAATTTTAAACGCTCAAACAAATGTTTGAGTTTTTTCTTTTTTAAGATGAATTATTAACGTATTGTGTCCTTTTTTCGATTATAATAGAATCAAAACAACTTGAAGATAAGGAAGAGTTGACATGCTAAAGAAAATTCTTAAGTGCTATGACTATTCTATAATTATGGCCATTATTCTTTTGTCTGCATTTGGGCTTGTCATGGTTTATAGTGCTAGTATGGCTTCAGCAGTTCAAAGATATAATGTTCCAAGCGATTTCTTCTATCAAAAACAGAAGCTTTTTTTACTAGGAGCAGCCATTGTCTTTGTCATCTCAGCTTTGTTTCCTTATAAAGCAATGAAAAGCAATAAGTTTTTAAGTCCGCTAGTATTATTTTCGTTGCTTGGATTAGGTGCTCTTTTTGTTTTTGGACATGTTGCTGGAAATGCGCAAAGCTGGTTTAAAATTGGCCCACTTAGTATTCAGCCTTCAGAATTTGTTAAACTATGTGTCATTATTTATCTTGCTGCCGTATATGCTAAAAAACAAAATTATATTA
Organism: Bacillota bacterium; assembly: GCA_030705955.1. GTDB lineage: Bacteria > Bacillota > Bacilli > Bacillales > Cytobacillaceae > JAUZPL01. Next base: position 5,482 of record JAUZPL010000041.1, read on the forward strand.
ATGAATTTAACAAAGGTGTTGCTCCTCCATTAGTTTACTTAGTGTTGGTTTGTGGTTTAATTGCTGGCCAGCCGGACTTTGGAACAGCTATGATTATTGTATTAATTGCTGCAACAATGATATTGTCTTCAGGAATGAATTTTAGAAGTTTAGGAAAACTCCTTATCATCGCTATTATTGGAATAGCTTTATTATTAGGTGTTTTCAAAGGTGAGATTTTTTCACAGAAACGTTCTGATAGATTTGCTGTTTTAAAGGATCCATTTGCATTGGAACAAACCTCGGGTTTCCACTTGGCAAACTCCTATATTTCAATAGGCTCTGGAGGGATAAATGGCCTTGGTCTCGGACGTGGGGTTCAAAAGCTTGGATATCTACCTGAATCCCATACTGACTTTATTATGGCTGTCATTGCTGAAGAGTTGGGAGTATGGGGTGTTGGATTTGTTATTATTGTGTTAGGCTATATTGTTTTAAGAGGAATTTATATTGGAGTTCGATGTACAGACCCATTTGGAAGTTTACTTGCTATTGGAATTTCTAGTATGATTGGTATTCAAACTTTTATAAATCTTGCGGGTATTTCAGGTGTTATTCCATTAACTGGTGTTCCGTTACCCTTTGTCAGTTATGGCGGATCATCCTTAATTCAATTGGCTTTAGCAACTGGAATATTAGTGAATATATCTATGTTTGTTAATTATGAAAGAAAATATAAAAATAATCAGGAGCGGAATGAAATAAAGGAAAAACAAAATAAAAAGGTTTTACAATTACGACAGTAGTATAGATTAGAGTTCCAGCAATTTGCTGGGACTCTTTTTTTAGCTAATCAAAATTTATATCCATAAATTTTGAACGCATAAGTGCTACAAGGCAATCGCCTGCGCTAAGACTTGGCGCTAGCAAAGTTTTCATTATATATTAAATATTGGGCATTTATGAGTTAATTTCATAAAATTGTCATAAACTAATCTTGACAATGTTTGTATTTCAAAAAAAAAGGAATGATATAGAGTAATGGAAAATGCAATTTCAAAATATTACCACTATTATTATAGTGGTAAATAGTAAAACTAAAAAGTTAAGTTTGATAAAAAGCTAAAGGTGAAATTTTTCCCTACTTATGAATATGTTGATAAAGTAATAATAAGTTGTATATAAGAATTAATAAATTTTTATTTAATAATAATTAAAAAAGTTCACAAAAATACCAAAAAGTGTGATTTAATATATATTAAAAGTGTTTGTTTCATCACTCCAATACGTTTCTATTTATGTATCAGAAAATAAATTTTCCAACATGTGTTATTGCTCTGAATCAGATTGGTAATATTTTTGATATGGATAAGGAGGGAATTCAATGTCCAATACAAAGGCATTTAGTGAAGGTGCTGTTTCAAATGGACCTTCCAGTTTAAATATGGATATAGAAAAGACTTCAGCCATAAAGGATTTTATGGCGTTAATAAAAATTGGGATTGTAAATTCAAATCTTATTACTACATTTACAGGTTTATGGCTTGCCCTTCATTTTACTGGGCAAAGCTTTTTAAAAAATCTTGATATTGTATTTTTTACAGTGCTAGGTTCGTCTTTCATTATTGCAGGATCTTGTACCATTAATAATTTTGTAGACCGGGATATAGACCATTTAATGGAGAGGACTAAAGGAAGACCAACCGTAACAGGGAAAATTTCTCCAGTAAAAGTTCTCCTTTTGGGCATTATATTAATTGGTCTAGGGTTAATGTTTTTATCCTTTACTACTTTAACAGCAATGGTAATCGGGGTCCTTGGTGTATTTAGCTATGTTTTCCTTTACACACTATGGTCGAAAAGACAGTTAGTTTCTAATACGGTTATTGGAAGCATTTCAGGTGCCGTACCGCCATTAATCGGCTGGGCTGCAGTAGATTCAAAGCTAGGCATGATGGCATGGGCACTGTTTTTAATTATGTTTATATGGCAGCCTCCACATTTCTACGCCCTTGCAATGCGCAGAGCAAAGGAATATAAAGCTGCAGGGATCCCAATGCTTCCAGTTGTAAAAGGCTTTCAAACAACAAAAAAACATATCTTACTTTGGATAGCAGCCCTTTTGCCGCTACCATTCCTCCTTACCTCTATAGGAATCCCATTTCTAATTCTAGCAACTGCCCTAAATCTTGGGTGGCTAGTATTAGGGATTTATGGATATAAGATCAAAGATGATATTAAATGGGCAAAACTTATGTTTGTTTATTCGCTTCAATATTTAACAATATTATTTGTAGCGATGGTTATTTTAACATTAGTTTAAATTTGCTCTTGGATTCATCCTTTCTTTCAAACTAAGAATAGAAAAAGGGAATCCAATCTCTTTTGATCACTTTTAAAGAAATTAATAGTGAAAGAGGGGTTAGATGAAGGTATGAAATGGCTTGCTAAATGGCGTTTAGTCTATTTAATTGCTGTGCTTGCGCTATTTCTTACAGGTTGTGGTGAACCTTATCTATCAACACTTAAGCCTGCAGGGGAAGCTGCAAAAATGGAGTATGATTTAATGAAGTTAAGTACATTAATCATGGTCGGCGTTATTCTTGTTGTTACCATAATTTTTGTAATTGTTTTAGTACGTTTCAGACGGAAGGATGATCGTATTCCAAAACAAGTTGAAGGAAGTCATGCCCTCGAAATTATTTGGACTGTTATTCCGATTCTTCTACTTATTATTCTTGCTATCCCAACTATTATGACAACCTTTAAGCTTGCTGATGTTTCTGCAATGGATAAGAAAGGTACAAAGGCGCTTGTTGTAAATGTAAGATCACACTTATATTGGTGGGATTTTGAGTACCCAGGACTTGGAATTGTAACGAGTCAGGAATTAGTGGTACCAACAAATGAAAAGGTTTACTTTAATCTTAAATCATTAGATGTTAAACACTCTTTTTGGATTCCAGCTATAGGCGGGAAAATGGATACGAATCCAGATAATATCAATAAATTCTGGCTGGAGTTTGATAATAAAAAGGCAAATGAGGCTGGTAATTTGTTTTATGGAAAGTGTGCTGAGCTTTGCGGGCCATCACACGGCTTAATGGATTTTAAAGTAAAAGCTATTAGTCGAGATAAATTTAATGCATGGGTTGCGGACATGAAAAAAGTGAAAAAGGCACAACTAGCTGTTTCTGCTTCAGCACAAGAAGGTCAAGCCATTTTTAGTAAGAGTTGTATTGGATGTCATGCCGTCACTCCGATGAATACAACACCAATGACTGCTCATTTGGCACCAAATCTATCAAATTTTGGAGAGCGTTCTCGTGTTGCCGGAATTTTACCTCATACAAAGGAAGCAATTAAAGATTGGATTCGAAATCCAGAAAAATATAAACCAGGCAACCATATGACTGGTAAATATCCAAAAATGTCAGAAGACCAGTTAAATGCTTTAGCTGACTATTTAATGGGCTTAAAGGTTCAGCAATAATAGGGGTCAGGTGAAAAGGAGGTTAATTTAGTGAGTACCAATACACAAAGGAAGGGATTCGGGAGCACCTTATGGGGTTTTCTTACAACAGTTGATCATAAGAAAATTGCTATCCTTTATCTCATTGCTGGTGGGTTTTTCTTTTTGGTTGGTGGAATTGAAGCCATGTTTATCCGAATTCAGCTGTCAGAACCAAATAACCACTTTGTCAGTGCTGCAGAATATAATCAAATCATGACAATGCATGGAACTACCATGATTTTTCTTGCAGCAATGCCGCTTGTCTTTGCTTTTATGAATGCGGTTATGCCGCTTCAAATTGGTGCACGTGATGTCGCGTTTCCATTCCTAAATGCATTAGGTTTCTGGTTATTCCTATTTGGAGGACTCTTCTTAAATTGTTCCTGGTTTTTAGGCGGAGCACCAGATGCAGGCTGGACGAATTATGCATCGTTAGCGATGAATTCAAAAGGACATGGGGTTGACTTTTATGTCCTTGGTTTACAAATAACAGGTATTGGAACCTTAATAGGGGGCATTAACTTTCTTGTTACTATTATCAATATGCGTGCTCCGGGTATGACATATATGAGGATGCCTTTATTTACTTGGACTACTTTTGTAACCTCCGGAATGATATTATTTGCTTTTCCACCTTTAACTGTGGGTCTTGTCTTTATGATGTTTGATCGTCTTTTTGGAGCGAAATTTTATGAAGTTGCTTTTGGGGGTAACACGGTCATTTGGGAACACCTTTTCTGGGTTTTTGGCCATCCTGAGGTTTACATTCTAATCCTTCCGGCATTTGGAATTTTTTCGGAAGTGTTTGCGATGTTTTCAAGAAAACGCCTATTTGGTTATTCTTCCATGGTATTTGCAACTGTTTTAATTGGTTTCTTAGGGTTTATGGTTTGGGCCCACCATATGTTTACAACAGGTTTAGGACCAGTAGCTAATTCGATCTTTGCGATTGCAACCATGGCCATTGGAGTCCCAACGGGGATTAAGATATTTAACTGGCTCTTTACGATGTGGGGAGGAAGTGTTAAATTTACAACTCCAATGCATTATGCTGTTGCCTTTATCCCTTCCTTTGTTGCTGGTGGTGTTACTGGTATCATGCTTGCAAGTGCTGCAGCAGATTATCAATACCATGACACCTACTTTGTAGTTGCACATTTTCATTATGTTATTGTAGGGGGCGTCGTATTTGCTCTTCTAGCAGGTACACATCTTTATTGGCCAAAAATGTTTGGAACCATGTTAAATGAGGTGTTAGGTAAAATCACCTTTTGGTTTTTCCTCATTGGTTTTCACTTAACCTTTTTTGTCCAGCATTTGCTAGGTTTATGGGGAATGCCTCGACGTGTCTTTACTTATCTTCCAGGTCAAGGTCTTGATACTGCTAACTTTGTGAGTACAATTGGTGCCTTCTTAATGGCAACTGGTGTTACCATCATGCTAGTTAATATAGTGATGACAACAGTGAAAAACGAGAAGGTGAGTCATGACCCTTGGGGTGATGGAAGAACACTTGAATGGTCCATCTCTTCACCACCTCCATTTTATAACTTTAAACAGCTTCCACTTGTTCGTGGACTAGATGCGTATTGGCTAGAGAAAATGGAAGGGAAAGATGGCATGATACCCGCTGAACCAATAGGTGATATTCATATGCCAAATTCATCTTTTATTCCGTTTATGATTTCGCTTGGTTTATTTATTGCGGCTTTTGGAGCAATGTACCATGCTGAGCATAGTAATTGGGCGTTTCCGCTGATGTTTATTGGATTACTTATTACTTTTGGCAGTATGTTCCTTCGCTCTGTAAAAGATGACCATGGTTTTCATATTCATAAAGAAGAATTAATGAATGATAATAAGGGGGTAGAGGTATGATGCAAATAGAAGAAAAATTCACCTTTGAAACCTGGCCTGCCTCACCTGAAAAAGCTACCCTTGAAGCAAAAAATAAATTTCTTGGCTTTTGGCTATTTTTAGGAGGAGAGACCGTTTTATTTGCCTCTCTTTTCGCAACCTATCTTGCATTAAAAAATAGAGTTCCTGAAAACTCACATATGGCTTTAGCAAAGGATATTTTTGAATTACCCCTTACATTTGTTGCCACAATGCTTTTATTAACAAGTTCGCTGACAAGTGTATATGCTATATATCATATGAAAAACTTTGCTTTCAAAAAAATGTACCTTTGGTTTGGAATTACTATTTTATTGGGCGCAGGATTTTTAGGCTTGGAGGTTTATGAATTTAACCATTATGTTCATAAATTTCATCATACATTTACAAGTAGTGCATTTGGTTCTGCATTTTATACTTTGGTTGGTTTTCACGGGGGCCACGTTGCATTCGGTTTGCTATGGATCCTTACCTTAATGATCCGGAATGCAAAAAGAGGTTTAAATTTATACAATGCACCTAAATTTTATGTTGCCAGCCTTTACTGGCATTTTATTGATGTGGTATGGGTATTCATATTCACAGTAGTATATTTAATGGGAATGGTGGGATAACTGATGGTAAATCAGCAATTGAACTCAGCGAACCCTAGAGTTGATATTGAATATCGTCGAAAAAAAAGCGCTGAAGAAATGAGGTATCAAATTGTTTCATTTTCTATGATGCTTTTCCTAACCTTAATCGCCTTTGCAACTGTTGGTTTAAAAGGGTTTGATCATTGGTTTGCAGTTCCATTTATACTTTTATTGGCGGTTGTACAGGTTATTTTCCAATTGTTTTATTTTATGCACATGAATAAAAAAGGTCATGAAGCACCAAGTCTTTTCCTTTTTACCGGAGTTTTAGCTGCATTCTTGATTGTTTGGACATTCTCTACTATTATTTGGTGGTAATTAGATAGACGAGCGCCTTATTGTTAAGATTTTAATTAAAGAAAATCGGCCCAATAAGCCGATTTTCTTTCTACCTCGAGGTGATTAGAAGTGCTAGCATTACAAATTTTTGGATTTAAAGCACTATGGAGCCCTTATTTTTTGTTATTTTTATTGGTAGTAACAGCTATTTACTTTCTTTTAACAATCAAATACAGAAAGTATTTTCACCAAAGCGAGCCACTAAAACGTAAACAGGGAATGTTATTTGTTCTTTTTATCTTCCTTTTGTATATAATTAAAGGATCTCCAATAGACCTAATGTCCCACTTAATGTTTTATGTTCACATGATACAGATGGCCGCCTTAGTTTTAATTATTCCTCCATTATTTATTTGGGGAGTACCTCCATGGCTTTGGAGAACTATTTTAAATGTAAGGGTGATTCGCAAATTATTTCCTCTTTTTACAAAACCCATTATTGCGCTTTTGTTATTTAATGGTTTATTCTCTTTTTATCATGTACCATTAGTTTTTGATCATGTCATGCAAAGCGAATGGATGCATGCAGGATATGCTATCCTTTTATTTGTAGTAGCTATTTTTATGTGGTGGCCCTTAATTAATGAACTTCCAGAATATCAAACATTAAGTGGTATTAAGAAAGTAGGATATATATTTGCTGATGGGATGCTGCTTACCCCTGCTTGTGCCTTAATCATATTTGCTAGTTCCCCCATTTATGCAACATATACTGATCCGCATGCATGGGGAAAAGCAATGAGTTTATGTGTGGGCAGTTCAACATTTTCAAGTTTAAATTTAAGTGGCCCCGAGCTTTTTAGTTCAATGTCACTTATTCATGACCAACAGCTTGGCGGAGTTCTGATGAAAATTATGCAAGAAATTATTTACGGATTAATCTTAGGTCGTGTCTTTTTTGAGTGGTATAGAAAAGACCAAGCTGAGACTGAAAGGGAATTAAAGCAAAATATTCATTCAACCCTTGTTGAATAATCTCCCTTGTTGGGAGATTTCTTTATTAAAAAATTCTACGTAGCAGGTGTTATTTATGTCTTTACCAATATTACCAACCATAAGTACTTCATGTATTGTTTTAAGTGCCATTACAGTTGGCATTGGATGGTGGCAAATCAGTAAAAAGAATATTGAGGCACACAAAAAAACGATGATTGTTGCCGCAATATTTGCCCTTATCTTCTTTATTATTTATGCAAGCAGAACCATCTTTATTGGAAATACCACATTTGGTGGTCCTAAGAATATTAAAGTTTATTATTTACTATTTTTAATTTTTCATATTACATTGGCAACAACAGGAGCTGTGTTTGGCATTATTTCTTTAATAACAGGTTTCAGAAATAAGCTGAAAATTCATCGTAAACTTGGCCCCATTACGAGTATGATTTGGTTTTTTACTGCTATTACGGGTGTTACTGTATATTTGTTACTTTATGTATTTTATCATGGTGGAGAACAGGCTTCGATGATAAAGGCAATACTTGGATTTTAGAGAATACTTGAAAAGCGCATGAATCTATTGAACTGCACCCCAATTGTTAGACACAGTCTAACAATTGGAGGTGCAGTTTTTCTATGGCAAAATATACGTTTGATGAAAGACTATCGGCAGTTACACGGTATTTGGAAGGTGTAGAAGGTTATGTTTCAATCGGGAGATCAATTGGGACATCTGAAAGTGTAGTTATGAACTGGGTAAAGCAATATCAAAGTCATGGTATAGAGGGATTGAAGAAAAAAGACTACACTAATTACTCATCACAGTTTAAACTAGACGTACTCAATTATATGAATGATCATCGGACGTCTCCGAATGAAACATCTGTAATTTTTAACATACCTTCTCCTTCCTTAATCAGAAAATGGAGAAGACAATTCGAAACGCAAGGAATAGACGCCCTCGAATCAAAGAAAAAGGGGTCTCTATCTATGAAAAAAGAGTCTAAGAAAAATCAGCCAGTTGAAGGATCACAAGAAGCATTACTTGCAGAAATCGAGCAGTTACGCATGGAGAATGCCTATCTAAAAAAGTTGAATGCCTTAGTTCAAGAAAAGGAAAAATTACAGAACAAGACAAAGCACAAGTAATCTATGAACTAAGGCATGAATTTAAAATTATTAATTTAGTATAGATAGCTGATATTCCACGTAGCACATATTATTATTGGGTAAAACATTTGAATCGACCCGATAGATATAGCGAAGTTAAAGAAGTCATCCAACAGATTTTTGATGAACATTATGGTCGATATGGCTATCGTCGTATCACATTAGAATTACATAATCATGGCATAAAACTAAATCATAAAACAGTCCGTCGCTTAATGATTGAAATGGGATTAAAATGTCTTGTCCGTATGAAAAAGTACCGCTCATACCGTGGAAAAGTAGGTAAAATTGCCCCAAATATTTTAGAGCGTGATTTCAAAGCGACGCAGCCTAATGAGAAGTGGGTAACAGACGTTACAGAGTTTCACTTATATGGTGAAAAGCTATATTTATCGCCAATCCTTGACCTTTATAACGGTGAAATTATTGCCAATAATCTAGAAAGTCGTCCTATTTATCCACTGGTTTCGAAGATGTTGGATAAGGCTTTTGAGCAATTAAAAGATGGCGATTTCCCTATTCTCCACTCCGATCAGGGCTGGCATTATCAGATGAAGCAGTACCAACACGCATTGAACGAACAAGGAATTACACAAAGTATGTCTCGTAAAGGCAATTGCTTAGATAACGCAGTTATGGAGAATTTCTTTGGTTTATTAAAGAGTGAATTACTTTATCTCAAAGAATTTGACAGTATGGAGCATTTCAAACAAGAAGTAGAGAACTATATTCACTATTACAATCACAAACGAATTAAGGCAAAATTAAAAGGCATGAGTCCGGTTCAATACCGAACTCATGCCCAAGTAGCTGCTTAAATTTCGTGTCTAACTTTTTGGGTTCAGATCAATCTATTCATGCGCTTTTTCTATTATAGTGCAAATTTTTCAATTTTTGCTTTTACATCATCAAGAATTTTTTCACATTGGCTTACAAGGGATGGTGGGAATTCTTCACCTTCACCATACTCTACTCCATGTGGATAATAATACTTTCCGAGAGCAGGTGTCATTAATTGGATGGTTGCTTTAAAGGTATCCACGTCGCCTTCGACTGAGTATCCAAATACTCTTAAATAAAAAATTCCTTCTTTTAATTCAAACTTACGATCATATGTAACTCTTTCATAATCCCATTGACCTTCGCGTACTAAGCGATGTTCAAGCATAACTTCATCAATTCGATTTAAGTCAGCTTTTAATTTTTCGTAGCCTTTGTTTTCAAACCTCATAAAAATCCCTCCTAGAAACATACCACTATTTAATAGATGAAAAACAGTTTTACCCCATTTTGAATTTCAATTTAATAATAGTTGAAATTGTAAGAACTTGCAATGGATACCTTAAATATTAGTTTTTTTGAAACGAATAAAACAATTATGGGTGGAAAACCTACAAAAGTGTTCAATCCAGTGTCTAAAAAGGAGAATGTAAATGGAAAAAATACGCGATATTATGACCGATGATGTGGAATGTTGTTCATTGCTTGATAATATTTATGAAGTTGCTGTAAAAATGAAAGAATTAAATGTTGGAGCTATTCCGATTGTAGACCAGGAACGTCTGATTGGGATGATTACTGACAGGGATATCGTATTAAGATGTATTGCTGATAAACGACCAGCTTCTTCTAAAGTGGAAGAGGTAATGAGTAAAACATTAATTACGATTTCTACGGATGCAACAAGTAATGAAGCAGCACGTTTAATGGCTGAAAACCAAATTCGCCGTTTACCTGTTGTAGATGGAGATAAATTAATTGGGATTGTTTCGCTTGGCGACTTTGCAGTTCGTGAATTAACAGATGATCAAGCTAAGGTTGCCCTAACTGAAATTTCTGAAACAAATCAAATTGGAATGCAGCATTAATTTGCCGAAAACAGGTGTTTTTTAAGCACCTGTTTTCTTTTGGAGTCATTATCTGCAATGTCGAAAAGTGGATATAACGTTTAACCTTATGAAATTAGATGTAATTACTATTAAATTCAAAGTTTTTGATGATATAATAATTTTATTCATACATATAATGATAAAAAAGTAAAAGAGAGGGGGACAACCTCTGAAAACACTATTTAGAATACTAATTTTCTCCGCAATTTTCCTGACGATAGGATTATATCTTAGTGTGAATGGAAAAAGTGATAATAAGGATGTATTAATAAAGGAAAATCCCACCTCTAAAATTTCGAAGCCCCTCACAAATAACTTAGAAAGTCAGCAGCCATTAAAGACTTTATCTGAAAGGCCAAAAGAAGGGGTTTCATTATTAATTGGACAAGATATAAGTGGGCTTGAAAAGACATTAGGAAGCCCTGATCGAATTGACCAAACTATTTATGGGTATGATTGGTATATCTACGATTCAAATTATAGCGGCTATATTCAAGTCGGAGTAGAAAATAACCACATTGTTACTGTTTATGCAATTGGCAAAGATTTAGACATTGCTCCATTTGAGATTGGACAACCTGTTGAAGAAATTTTTAATACACAATATATTGATGCTAATGTGGATATCAACTCAGCTGGTAATTCGTATCGTTTTGAATTAAACGATACAGATATAAACATGCGGCCTCTTGTCCAATTAGGGGACATATACGCACAACTGTATATTGACAAGTTTACTGGGAATTTATCAAGTGTTCGATTTATAGATGCTGATACGCTTATCAAGCAAAGACCATATGAACTTGTCTATCGTGGGCAATTACTTGAAGCACCGAAGCCTACTCCAGAACAATGGAAAACTGTTGAGCATGGAACTGAAAGAGAAATTTTTGATTTAACAAATGTACTTCGAATAAGATATAACCTAAAACCACTAAAATGGGATGAAAAGACAGCAGAAGTAGCTTACAATCACAGTAAGGATATGTTAGAGAATAATGACTTTTCACATACTTCGAAAAAATTCGGAAGTCTTGCAGACCGATTAAAGGTCGCTAAGGTTGTCTATCAAGCTGCAGGTGAAAATATTGCAGCCAATTATACAGATGGCCCTGCGGTAGTTGAAGGTTGGTTAAACAGTAAAGGTCATCGTGAAGCCCTTTTAAATAAAGATTTCACCCATCTTGGTGTTGGGGTATACGAAAAATATTATACACAAAATTTTATTGAAAAATGGGTACAATAAAAGGGAAAAAGGTGGCAATCAACGGCCACCTTTTTTGGTTTTTAATTTTTCAATCATTCCACAATAAAATTGCTGGTCTTTCCATTGTCCATAGGCACGGATGATCTCACCGGGGGTATACGGTTCAATAAACATATTTTTTGTATAAGCAATTTCTTTTTTTACTGTAATTAATTTTGATTCGGTTTGAACCTTAAATTCCTGTACATAAATATATCGATGATAATAAAATTTTTGTTTTTCAAAAGAGATGCTTCTAATTTCACCTGTTACCATTGCTTCTTGCACAACCTGTCCTGTAGCACGCCATTTGCTGTCCTGTGCCCTCATTTCTTTTCTGGTAATCCAATAAAAGTAGAGGCATAAAATAGGAATGACGATGGCTGTCACCATTTGGTTATTTTCCTCCGCTTTCTTTATTTTTAATAATGAATAAAGTACCCGTGGCATGTGCAATCCTTTTTCCGTCAGAACGATATGCTTCCCCTGAAATAATGAGTGTGTTTTTTCCTTGATGAATTAACTCTGCACGGCAACGCAAAAAATCACCAACACCAGGAGCAATATAATGGATATTAAGCTGGTTTGTAACTGAGCTAAATCCATTAGGAAGTAGATAGTTTGCAAGGACACCCATGGCAGTATCAAGAATTGTTGCAGTTATTCCACCATGTAATATTCCTAAAGAATTTTCAAATAAAGAATGTAATGGGATTGATATTTCACAAGACTTTTGATCTAGTTTTCTCTCCATATGGGCAAGGCCTTCTAAATAGGTTCGCTTTTTCCCGATTACTTTTTGGTGAATTCCTTCAATGGCATAAGTTAACGTTTCAAGGTCTTCTTTTGACCCCTTTTCTAAGCATTCTTGTAATAATTGGGATAGTTGTTGGTTCATTTTTTCTCACCTCATTTAATCTGATGCCATCTTACCATTATAAAGGAAATTTTTAAATATTTTAAACTCAGGAATGGGTTTCACCAAACTATGGATTGAACATATTGTATTATTAGCGGAAAATTGTGATGGTTGAGGTGAGAAAAATGGGGCAAAAAAAATTGCACCCTTCCGTTGTTGAATTTAAGGAGTTTGTAAGAAACAATCCAAAAATTATTCAAGAGGTTCGAAAGGGTAATGCAACCTGGCAGGAGCTTTATGAGGATTGGTATCTGCTTGGGGAAGATGATGAGCGTTGGGAAAAGTTAGGACAGCAAAAAGAGGCTGTGGAAGAAACGATGGAAGATGATAAAAAGACAGATTGGATGTCAACCTTAACTGGCATGTTAAAAAAAATGGACCCAAATCAAATGCAGCACCATATCAATAATTTAAGCCAGGCAATTGGAGCTATACAGGGTTTGTTAACACAATTTCAAGGAACAACTAGTCAGCCTCCACAAACAAGGGAATTGGAGGGACCAAAGAATCCATTCTCCTTTAGGAAAGACTAGAGAAAGGATTGAAAAATGAGAAAAGAAGTCATGGATTATCTTAAAAGTCAAAAAGAATTAAAGGAATTTGTGAGAGAACAACCACTTTGGTATAGAAAATTGACCCGCAATCCATATGATTTAGAGTCAATGCAAATTTCTTCATTACATTATTATAAAAAAACAATACCACATCAGGTAGAAAAATTCTCAAATGGCGTTCAAATGGCATCCATGATGTTTCATATGTTTCAGTCCATGAGAAATCAATAATAAAAAAGCCCACATTAGGGCTTTTTTATTTTGTATTTGTGACAAAGTTATACATATTTTTTAAAACAAGGTAAAAAATACAATCATAAAGGAGTGATGTGCTTGATGAAAAAGTTATGCTTCATTCTGGTTAGTGGTCTTTTATTTGGAATCTTTTTTGGTTGTCAAAAAGAATTGCCAAAACCTAAAACTGAGGCGGGATTTCCATTTTATAAAATTCATCTTATTCATGAAACAAGCGTTTCTGCTGCAAATCAACAACAGGATGAAAAACCTTCCCTATATGTTCAATATCAAACAAGAGGCAAAAGTTTATTAGTGGAATGTATTGTCACAGGTATTACATTTAGAGAATCAAATGAATCCAAACAAAGGGTGGGTAAGATGGTGGTTTGGATGGATGGTAAGAAAAAACAAGATATTAATGCTGCAGCGTTTGTAATGAAAAGCCTGCCATCAGGGCACCACCATTTTAAGCTGGAAGTGGTTAATCTCCAAAATCAGTCATATGGTCTAAGTAAAGAGTTTGTTGTAAATATACCAGAAAAATAGGAAAATTTCGCATTCCTCTTCCTTTCATGTTAAAATATAATATGGAGGTGAACGGGTTTGCTTGCTACAATTGAAGGAATTGAATTATTAGAGCGATCCGAAATCTTAGCAAAAATGATCTTAGATTCTGATATTGCAGCCCAATATCGAGTTTGTTTATATAACCTTCGCGAAAGTGAAGAATCTCAAAAAAAAATAAGGGACTTTGTCAAGCTTAAGGACCTATATGAGGACGTACAGCGTTTTGGCAAATACCATCCCGATTATAAGAAAATTATGTTCGAGGTTCGGAAAGCCAAGAGAGAGATGGACTTGGATCCATTTGTGGCAGAGTTTAAATTAGCTGAAAATGATCTTCAGGGCCTATTGGATGAGGTTAGTGTTCTTATTGGCGGAGCTGTTTCTGAAAATATTAAGGTTCCGACTGGAGATCCATTTTTTGAACATTCAAGCTGTAGTGGGGGTTGTGGAAGCGGCGGTTGCTCTACCTAAAAGATTGCTTTTATTAAAGGGCCTAACCTCTCTTCAATCATTGAATACTGCTGGTTCATTTTAGCAGTATTCCTGATTTAAGGGGTTGGGCCCTTGTTTTAATGAATTTTAATTTATATACTAAATCTTGAATAATACTTAGAATTGATAATGAATGTTAGATATTTAATAAAATTCTTATTTACTAAAAAAAGATATATTTTGAAGGGGAAAAGGTATGTTTATGCAAAGACAAGGACTAATTGTTTGGCTTTATTCTTTAAAACAAGCGAAAATGCTTAGAAGGTTTGGAAACGTACATTATGTCTCCAAAAAGTTAAAATATGTCGTTTTATATTGTAATCAGGATGAAATAACGGAAAATATGGAGAAACTTAATTCCTATTCCTTTGTCAAAAAAGTGGAGCCCTCATATAAACCATTTTTAAAAGTACAATATGAAAATTCATCTCCAGACAAAGCGAAGGAATATGATTATAAAATGGGAATTTAATGAAAAAAATACTTTTTTACCTGTTCCTTATTTTACTATTGGCTATCATTATAATTTTGGCCCGAGAATGGCAATTGTTCAATCAACCTTCACCCAAACGTGCTTCTCAGGAGCTAATGATTAAGACTGAAGCCGAATCATTGCAAATAACCCAAACTTTTGAGAACTTAGAGCCTAAACATCGTTATCAAATTATTCTACCACCTCTTGTTTCAAATTTATCTGCTATAGGTAAAAGCGTGAATGATCAGCACCATTTTTTGACAACAAAGGATGGAAATTTGAAATTAAAATACACACTAAAAATAAATCAGAACAAACATTCTATGTTATTAACAGACTGGCTGTTAAAACTTGATGCGGTTCAAATTTACAAGACAAAATTAGAAATTATTGATTCAAAATCTCTCGAGGGATCTTGGGCTGCTGGACTTCCATTAAAAGGCTTTAAAGGCCTTCAATATATAAATTATTATGTTTTTGAAGGTATGGATAGTAGGCCACCATTATATTGGCAGGATCAGCCACTTTATTTAGCGTATTCGAATCAGTACTTTTCCGCTTTTGTACAAGATCCAAATAAAAAAACTGCGAGTTTTAATAAGTCTTTTGGAAATTTAAAAAATTTATCCTACGTTACTTTTATTTATTCCGATACGAATTCATCGACAATGATTCCAGGAATGGTCATTACAAATGAATTACTTTCTTCCCCGAAGATTTATAGAATTTTGGTTGCTAATTATTTTATGAAAAAATTTGGTATTGCCAAAGTGGAAAACGCCTGGTTAGGGGATGTATTTACATCTCTTTATCTAAAAGAAACGGCTGAGTCTATAAAAGGTAAATTTATCGTTGAAGAATTAAAGAAAAATCTGCCTATTTCAGAATTACACGCATTGGTTAATAGAACATTGAATAAAGATTTCCTTCATTCCCAAGGTTTAGATAGTGAGCTTGGAAATATCAAAGGCCTAAAAACAAACTTTTTTACAGCAAATCTTCAGTCTCCAAAACTTTCCGCCTTACTTTTTTATGATATTCGGAATGTAAATATAAATGGTCATTTAGCTGAGGACCTTTTTTGTTTAAGGGAAAACAATCAACTATTTTTCCCTTTATTGCAAACAATGGAACGCTTTGGCTACTCTGCGGTGGAAGATACTACGCAAGATGCAGTAATTTTAAAGAAAGAAAAAAAAGATTTTGTTTTCTTTCATAATCAAAATAGTTTTCTATATAATGGACAAAAATTTGGTTTATTGGAAAGTCCATTTATTAAACGTAATGACATAACTTTTATTAATCAAGCTGGTCTTTATACACTATTTAAATTGAAAATATCTAGTTCAAACGAAGAAATAAATATATCAGAATAATGGTGCTTTTATTAAAGGCTAGGTTTAACATATGTGATTAAAAAGAAAAAACCCTGCAGAAATCTGCAGGGTCCTTCTATATCCTTATTCAGGATAGAAGGCAAAGGGAGAGGAGAAACCGGAGGAAGAACTTATGGGGAAACGTAAGTCTTCTCCGCGGTTGGCAACAACATCCTCGAATTGATGTTGTTACTAACATTATTTCCATAAAAGAAACACTTATACCCTTCTAAATAAATTTTCGCAAATTAAAATCCATTTGGCGGTTGAAAATGATTGTGGTAGGATAGTGAAGAAGAAAGAGGAACTTACATAAGGTTTACGGTGATGCATATGAGAGTTGTTTCAGGTAGTTGTAAAGGAAGGGCATTAAAAGCTGTACAAGGAAATACAACAAGACCTACAACAGATAAAGTAAAAGAAGCGATGTTTAATATGATTGGCCCTTATTTCAATGGGGGAATAGCCCTTGACTTGTTTGCAGGTAGTGGGGGATTAGGGATTGAAGGACTTAGCAGAGGGATGGAAAAAGTCATTTTTATTGACCGTGAAGCAAAAGCCATTCAAACCATTCATGAGAATATAAAAGCATGTCGACTAGAGGAGCATACGGAAGTTTATCGCACCGATGCTGAACGTGCTCTAAAGGCTTTAATTAAAAGGGAATTGACATTCGATTTTATTTTTCTTGATCCGCCATATAAAAAACAACAGTTAATAAGCTTGATGGAAAAAATGGATAACCATTCACTATTGAATACCGGTGGTATCATTCTGTGTGAGCATAGTACTGATGTTGTATTACCACAGTCAATAGGCACCTATGTTCAAAAAAAACATGAAAAATATGGGATTATTGCTGTAACTATTTTTATGAACAGCGATAAAGAGTGAGGGAGGAGTCTTTTGTGGCAGCAATTGCTGTTTGTCCAGGAAGTTTTGATCCAATTACATATGGACATCTAGATATCATAAAGCGTGGTGCAAAAGTTTTTGATGAAGTATATGTTGTTGTCTTAAATAATTCATCAAAAAATCCGCTTTTTACAGTTAAAGAGCGGATGGAATTAATCAGTGCCGTTACAAAAGAAATTCCAAATGTAAAAGTGGATGAATTTCATGGTTTGCTTGTAGACTATGCCAAAAGTGTAAATGCAAATGCTATTCTCCGTGGATTGCGAGCAGTTTCCGACTTTGAATACGAAATGCAAATAACTTCCATGAACCGTGTACTAGATGAAGATATTGAGACATTATTTGTCATGACAAATAATCAATACTCTTTTTTAAGCTCTAGTATCGTGAAAGAAGTGGCAGCATATAATGCAAATATTTCTGAATTGGTTCCTCCCATTGTAGAAAGAGCATTAAATGAAAAGTTTAAACATAAAAAAAATAAAAGCCGAGCATAGTATGCCGGCTTTTTTAATGTTTTTCTTTTATTTGTGACGATAAGATGAGTACGTAAAATAAAAGAGAGATGATGGTAATTAATGGGCCTGCTTCAATTGTATTACTATAGAGAGTTAGTAGCCATGAATGCTTTCCTATAACATTTACAGGAATACTATCAATAGGATGATTTTGACTGATAATATGTTTGGAGAGTGGATTCCATAATAGGTATGCGAAAAAGCTGGCAAAAATACCTTGCATAAATCTTCCAATAAAAAAAGGCTGAAAGCGAATGTCAGTGGTTGCTAGAATGCTTGCTACCTGGGCTTGAACACTAAATCCGGCAAATGCAAGAATAAAACTAGTTACCATTACTTGATGAAGAAGGCTGACATTCTGTACTTGACTTGTTAGCTTGCTCCCAAGGGTAATCTCGAATAGCCCTGAAATAAGCGGTATACTTAACATTTTAGGAAAAGATATCGATGAGAGTAGAAATTCAACCCATTTTGCTAAAAATGCAGTTATATGTAATAGAAATAGAAGTTTATTAATGACTGAAAATAAAATGATAAACCCGCCAATCATTAAAAGCGTTTGAATAGAGGATGTGACAGCATCACCAAGAAGCTTTCCAATCGGCCGAGTATCTTTAATTCTTGTTTGATGTATAGCATATAGGGCTGACCTAAAGGTATTTTTCTTTTTTGAAATTTTTTCTTTTTGAGAATTTCCTTTTCCATAAAACCTCATAATGAGGCCGACACAAATATTTCCAAGATAATGTGATAAAGCAAGGAGAATACCTAATTGAGGTTTATGAAAGAAACCCACAGATACTGCTCCAAAAATAAATAGTGGATTTGATGAGTTTGTGAAGGAAACTAACCTTTCCGCTTCAATTTGATTTATTTGTCCTTCTTGTCGAAGCCGTGCAGTTAGTTTTGCTCCTGCGGGATTTCCTGAAGCCATGCCCATTGCCCATACAAACCCGCCAACCCCTGGAACTTTAAAAACGGGACGCATAATTGGCTCTAAAAGTATGCCGAGAAAAGTAACAACTCCAAAGCTAATTAACATTTCAGAAACAATAAAAAAAGGTAGCAGAGAAGGAAACACGATTTCCCACCACATATTTAAACCGCGAACAGAGGCATCAAATGACTCTTTTGGATAGCAGATCATGGAAGCTGCCATTACCGTAACAGAAATTGCTAAAATGGCTGTTTTAAGCTTTGACCGAAACAAATAGGCTGCCCCCCCAAGCTTCTTATAAGCTGAAAAATTTTAAAATCAATGTTAGAATATGAAGGACTTGTACACCGATTCCCATATAACACAATATACTCATAGAATATGAATTTAGACCATAAGATTGAAGGAGAGTTCATTCAACTTTGGACTAAAAGGAAAGCTGTTATATAAGGGGGAAAAAAGGTGGAACGTCCTAGAATAGGGTTGGCACTTGGGTCAGGGGGGGCACGAGGATTCGCCCATCTAGGTGCTATTAAGATTTTGAAGGATGAAGGCATTCCCATTCATATGATTGCTGGAAGCAGCATGGGTGCACTGGTTGGCTGTTTTTATGGTGCTGGGACAAATCTAGATCGGCTTTACCAATTATCAACCGCTTTTAAAAGAAAATACTTTTTGGATTTTACTGTCCCCAAAATGGGGTTTATTAAAGGGAATAAAGTAAAAGAATTTATTAGAATCTTTACTCATGGTAAAAACATCGAAGAATTATCATTGCCCATTGGTGTGGTCGCAACAGATTTATTGACTGGGGAAAAAATTGTTTTTAAAAAAGGCCCTGTTGCAGAAGCGGTAAGAGCCAGTATTTCTATACCTGGCATTTTTATTCCTGAAAAAGTAAATGGAAGGATTTTAGTTGATGGTGGGGTATCTGATCGTGTGCCTGTATCTGTTGCAAGGGAAATGGGTGCGGATATTGTTATCGGCATAGATGTTTCAAGGGTAAAAAGGAACGCAGAAATCACATCAATCTATGATGTTATTATGCAAAGTTTTGACATTATGCAAACAGAAATTGTTTTAAACAGGGAAAATGCATCAGATATTATGATTTGCCCAAAAGTAGAAATGTATAGCTCTCGAGCTTTCACCAATATAGAAGAAATAATTGTTATTGGAGAAGAAGAGACTAGAAAACATATAGAACAAATTAAACGTGTAATTGAACGGTGGAAGGAGTAAATATTGAATGCGCAAAAAAGTTTACTTAGGTTCATTTTTTATTCTTATATTTGTACTAATTGGCGGAATGTTTTATTCCTTGCCATATTATGTTTCAACTCCAGGAATGGCAAAGGAACTAAAGCCAATTATTAAAGTTGAGAACGGTTACCCTGAAAAGGGAAACTTTATGTTAACAACTGTAAGAATGGGAAGGGCAAATATTTATTCCTACTTAGAGGCAAAATTAAATAAATATGATGAAATTTATCCTCTAGATGAAATAATGTATAAAACTGAAACAGAAGAAGAGTATAATGTCAGGCAGCTCTATTTGATGGCTGGTTCAAAAATGGATGCTATTGATGTAGCTTATCATAAAGCAGGTTTGCAAGTTCACTATAAATATAAGGGAATTTATGTATTAAGTGTATTACCTGATATGCCTGCTTTTGGAAAGCTCCAGGCTGCAGATCGTATTTTTAAAGTGGATGGGAATACATTTTCTTCATCTAAACAATTTATTGATTATGTAGGTAAAAAACAGGCTGGTGATTCGATTAACTTAACTTTTTCAAGGAATAATCAAATAAAATCTACAAAACTACAACTTAAACCATTTAAGGATAATCCTAAACAAGTTGGAGTAGGGATATCATTAGTAGATGATAAAGATATTACCGTTACCCCAAAGGTCACTGTGAAAACGGATGAAATTGGCGGCCCTTCTGCTGGACTTATGTTTTCATTAGAAATCTACAATCAATTAACAAAAGAGGATCTTACAAAGGGTTACCAAATAGCTGGCACCGGTACTATTTCACCTGTTGGAACTGTTGGACCAATTGGGGGAATAGAGCAAAAAATTATTGCAGCAGATAAAGCAGGAGCCAACATTTTCTTTGCTCCAAATGAAAAAGGTTCAAAACACTCAAACTATCGTGATGCACTAAAAACGGCAAAAGAAATTCATACAAAAATGAAAATAGTCCCTGTGGATACCTTTGATGATGCAGTTAATTATTTAAAAAAATTGTAAATATAAAAGTCCAATTCGTATATATAAGAATTGGGCTTTTATATTTAGTCATTCATCCTACTCATTAATAAATATTGGGGGCTGTGAAAATTCCTGATTGATTAACGCTTGTCTTGCAAAGTTATTTGTAAGGCCGAACGAATACATTTTCCCTGCCCTAATATCCAGTTCTATTTCTTTGCTTTTATATGAGGCAAGTCTGGAAACGATAGGAAGTTGAAAATGTTTTTTCATTTTGTTCAAGTATTCCCTACCATTTTGCGTCATTCCTAACAATCTTAAATATGTAGCTTTTTCTTGATTAGTATTCATTTCAATTTTTTTACTATTCGTTAAAATATGTGTACAAATCCTTTGGAGTCTTGTCCAAGTATATCTCTTTGTTTTTATCTTCTCCATAAATTCCTGAAAGCTAAGAGAAGTTAAAGAAGCGGCAATTAATCGATTTTCAATCCCCTCTTCAACCTCATAAATTTCTCTCAATTCCTGCGGACTTGTTTGAAGTATTCGAAATTGTAGATATGGCCAATAATTTTCCCAATGATGAAAACTTCCATAAAGAACTAGATATTGTTTTAATAACTCGTTTGTTGTGGTAGGTACATATTGTTCAATTTGATCTACTTTCGAAAAAATTGCTTTTCTTATACTTGTGGCACTAGCAATTGTTTCAGAGGAAAATTTTAAATCATGGTAATCTGCATTTTTTCTTTTAATGGTAAAAACTTCTATTGAGCTATTTTGCTTTTTAATAGCCTGCATATATTGAATGCCAAGAATATTGTTTGGAACAGATAAATTAACAAGTCCATTAAAATTTGCCACTTCGTTATATGCCAAAGATAATGCTTTTGGATAACTAACACCGGTTTTAATATTTTTATTTATAGCCTTTTCATATTGATCATGATGATCCCCTATGTATTTTATTGTATGTTGAAAAGAGTGAATATCACCACTTTCACTACCAAAACAAAGTGACTCGCAACCTGCAGCATCTAAAATGGATATAGCACCATTAGCGAATACCTCCGCTTTTTGTGTGGCAAAACTATATGGTAGTTCAAAAACTATATCAACTCCACCAAGTAAAGCCATCTTTGTTCGAAACCATTTTGATAATAATGCGGGTTCGCCTCTTTGTAAAAAGTTACCACTCATCACGGCAATGACAATTTCAGCGTTAACTAATTCTTTAGCAGTCTGTAAATGGTAGCTATGTCCATTGTGAAAAGGATTGTATTCAACAATTAAGCCAAGTGCTTTCATTTAAGATAGGTCTCCTTAAAAAAGTAAATAGGAAATTATGTAAGGCTATTATATCAATATTGCCTGAATATGTGGAAAAATAACAAAATAGGTGTTTCATTGTTTTTGGTTTTGTAAATAGATATAATGGATAAGATATTAGAAGGATTCCAAGAAAATTGGTGTAAAGAAAAAACATTGACAAAAATATATTGGAAGGCTATAATTACCTTTGTTGCCTTGGGGTGATCGAATTGAAATGGACATTAAGTCAATTGCAAAAATATCGAAACAAGGATTTTCCGCTTGATGAAATAATTCGAATTGATGATATTAAATTAAATGATTCATCTATTCGAGATGTGTCTCCGATGCATATAACTGGTCGGGCTGACATTGATTCAACGAAAGTGACATTTCATTTAAAAATAGAAGGTCATTTAACACTTCCTTGTTCTCGGACTTTAGTGGATGTTTACCATCCAATTAATGTCGAAACAACTGAAACTTTCCTCCTGCAAGATTTCGAATATGAAACAGATGATGAAGTGCATCACATAAAAAATGATTGCATCGATTTATTCCCTATCATTAGAGAAATCGTTTTGCTTGAGGTTCCAATGCAGGTTTTCTGCGATGATGCCGAAAGTGAAGGTGCCGCTCCACAATCAGGAAAAGATTGGGAGGTCGTACACGAGGACGAGCTTTCTAAAAAAATTGATCCAAGGCTAGCTGGACTTGCAAAGTTTTTTGATGAAAACAATTCCTCTTCCGATTCATAATCGGCGAAAACAAGAAACAAAATGAAGATCCAAATTTGGACTTTATTCCTTTCTTAATACTCTTTAAGGAGGTGGGAAGAATGGCTGTACCTTTTAGAAGAACTTCTAAAACTGCAAAAAGAAAACGTCGTACACATTTTAAATTAAATGTTCCTGGTATGGTAGAATGCCCAAATTGTGGTGAAATGAAACTTACACACCGCGTATGTAAAGCTTGCGGAACATACAAAGGAAAAGAAGTTGTAAACGACTAATATCCATCTGGATTTAAAGCACAAGGAGCTAATGCCCTTGTGCTTTTGTCGTTATTAAGGATATATGTAAAGGGGGAAATGCTATGGCTTTTTCAATTGAAAAGCGCGAACCAGGGATTTTATTATTTACTATTGAAAGAAATGAGAAGAGAAATGCTATTAATTATGATGTAATGCAAGGGCTAGAGCAACTGATTACTCAAGCTGATAATCCTGATATTAAAGCTGTTGTTATAACTGGAAGTGGAGAGAAAGCCTTCTGTTCTGGTGGAGATTTAGCAGTTTTCCATCTTCTTGAAACAAAAGAGGAAGCCTACTTCATGCTCTCAAAAATGTCTAAAATCCTGTATAATCTGCTAACTTTGCCTAAACCAACAGTAGCATTAATAAATGGCGCAGCAATTGGCGGGGGCTGTGAAATAGCTGCTGCATGCGATTTTCGCATTGCTAGAAAAGGAATAAAAGCAGGCTTTGTTCAAGGAAAACAGGCAATTACCACTGGTTGGGGGGGAGGTACTATTATAGCTGAAAAGTTTCCAGCCTTTAAAGGGATGAAATTATTGATGGATGCAGAAATTCAGCCAATAGAATTTCTTTATTCAGATGGCTTTATTGATTGTTTATTCGATTGTGATCCAATGGAAGCGGGAGAAAAATTTTTAGAGAATATTTTAAAGAGGGATTCAAATGTTTTGGAATCATATAAAAAAATATGGATTAGAAAATGGACAGAATCAAAATTAAACGAAAGAATAGAAGAAGAGGTGCGAAACTGTGCGGCTCTTTGGGAGAGTGATGCCCATCACGCTTACATAAATAGTTTTATGAATAAAAATCAAAAATAAAGATTAAAAACAGTAAGTTTATATCAGTCTATCTTTTCTAGTAGATGCATATGTATGAATAAAAAACACTAGGAGGGATTTTCTGATGTCACCAACAAGACAAGATGCTTGGTCCCAAGATGAGGATTTATTACTTGCGGAAGTAGTACTTAGAGCTATTAGAGATGGGGGGACCCAGCTACAAGCTTTTGAGGAAGTAGGGAAGCAACTCTCCAGAACTGCTGCTGCATGTGGTTTCCGCTGGAATTCTTTTGTCCGAAAACAATATAAATCTGGAATTGAACTTGCAAAGAAACAACGTAAAGAATTAAAAAAATACCCGATTGAGACAAATTTGGATCAATCAAAGGAAGTGGAAGGTTCAGTAGGATTTACAGAACAAGAAAAACCTGTAGATGGTACTCTGTCATTTCAAGCTGTTATTAAATTTTTGCAAGACCTTCAGAATAAGGCTGAAGTATCAAATGCCGTTCAAGAGAACCAAGAAAAATCATCTGAAAAAATAAAAGAATTAGAGAAAAAAACATTTTATCTGGCAGCTGAAAATGAAAGGCTTGAAAAGAATTTAAAAGCGATTGAGCAAGACTACCGCTCATTAATTCAAATTATGGACAGAGCAAGGAAAATGATGGTTTTTGAAGAAGGGCCTAAATGAGGAAACAAACAGGTGGGAATAAAAAAAGCGGCTATGACCGCTTTTTTCGTTTTTTTTGAAATTCACCATTGGTGAGTCTTGCAGGAAGTTGTAATAATTAATTGGATTGAAGCTCTACACCTTCAGGGTACCATACAAGTGGATTTTCTCCTAAATCACGCTCCATATTATACTCTACACTAGTAAAGCCCATTTTTTCCCAAAAAACGCTAGATTTTACTTTAGGATTTGTCTTAATAGGTAGTCCAAGTCCTTTTGCGAATTCCACAAGTGCCTTTCCAAATCCTTTATTTTGATAATGTGGTAAAACTTCTAGCTTCCAAAGCTCTAAATAATCTTGTGTTGGATAAAAATAGCGATCGTATTTAGCGCTTACCTTATAAAGACTCATACGTGCTGCCAGCTTATCTCCAAAATAAATTCCGTAGAAAGGAGAATCACTTTTATCTTCAATCATATTTGCTTCCAAATCTTCTAGCATGGATAGCTCTTGGATTCCATATTCTTTAAATTTCTTAAATTCTTCTAGAGTTTTAAAATTCACTTTTAATTTTTCTACCTTCATTCCAAAACGACCTCCTACAAATGCTATTTCTTACATTATATATATTCATTAATTCCGAATAACAGTTTAAACATGAATAGATTAAATTTTTTTACAATCCATTATTTTCATTATATAACAAAAAGCCTAAAAATTCTGCATAAAGTTTTGAAAACGTTTTCCAAACATGCAGGAAACTGACAGAATATTATAGAAATATTATATTTGGAGTGTTTTGAGCCTTCAATTCCTCACAAATAAAACATTATGCCCAGTTGAAGTAAATTGATTCATGCTTGGATATAGAAATGACTGAGTGGGCCAATTTTCTATATGAAAAAAAGGTCCACTAATAAGAACTTGACCTATGCCAAGGTTTCATATTGTTTTGTTTGATACAATGAATTGGTTTCTAAGTTGAACAAAGGTGCAAATTAGTATCCATCAGTTATTTAAAATGTAGAGAATAAAGCGAATCATATCGGAAAGGGGATAAAAAGTGCAAAGAATTTTAATTGCTAATAGAGGGGAAATTGCATTAAGGATTATCAAAACCTGTACAGAGATGGGAATAGAAACGATTGCGGTATACTCTGATGCAGATCAAGATATGCCTTTTGTAAAGGCAGCTACAAAAGCAGTCTATATTGGGGATTCTCCAGTTAATAAATCCTATTTACAGGTTGAAAACATTCTCCAAGCTGCCATAAGTGAAAGAGCGGATGGAATCCACCCTGGATACGGGTTCCTATCTGAAAATCCTCAATTTGCTGAAAAAGTTAGTGAGGCTGGCATAACCTTTATTGGTCCAGATTCTAATACTATACAACTTATGGGAGATAAAATTGTTTCACGTCATGTAATGGAATCTGCTGAAGTGCCAGTGGTTCCAGGAAGCAGTGGAATTAAATCGAAAGAGGAAGCCATATCAGTAGCTTATGAAATTGGATTTCCTGTCATGTTAAAGGCCTCTAGCGGTGGTGGCGGTATTGGAATGGTGCTTTGTGAAAATGAAGAGACAATTGTTAAAAATTTCGATTCCATAAGAACAAGGGCAAAGGCGTACTTTGGCTCAGACGCAGTGTTTATTGAAAAATATATTCCAAATGCTAGACATATTGAGGTTCAAATTTTTGGAGATAATTATGGCAATGTCATACATTTATTTGAAAGAGATTGCTCTATCCAAAGAAGGCATCAAAAGGTTGTTGAGGAATCACCCTCTCCATTTATGTCTGAGGAAGGAAGATTAAAACTTTATGAAACAGCGATAAAAGCAGCTAAAGCAGTAAATTATAAAAACGCTGGAACCATTGAGTTTATTGTGGATGAGAACGAAAATTTTTACTTTCTTGAAATGAACACAAGGCTGCAAGTTGAACATCCAGTGACAGAACAAGTTACGGGTCTTGATTTAGTTAAATGGCAAATACTTGTGTCTCGCGGGAAGCAGCTGCCATTATCGCAGCATGAAATTGTATCAAAATGTCATGCGATTGAATTTCGACTTTACGCCGAAGACCCTGTCCGTTTTTTACCTTCACCAGGGAAAATAACGAAGTTAAAGTGGGAGGATAGTGAGGGAATTCGCGTTGATTCAGGATATACAGAAAATGGAACTGTTACACCATTTTATGATCCTATGATAGCAAAATGTATTTTTTATGGGGTGTCTAGACAGGAATCGCTGTCGAAGGCAGTAAAATTTTTTAATCATATTCAAATTGAAGGGATCAAGACAAATGCGCCACTTTTCCAAAAGATTTTAACAAGTGATGACTTTCAAAAAGGCAATTATACAACAGGTTTTCTAAGTAAACTTTAAAATAATAGGAGTGAAAAAAATGAAAGAAGTTACTGCAACAATGGCTGGAACGGTTTTAAATATTTTTGTTTCAAATGGTGATTCAGTGTCAATAAATCAAGAAGTAATAATGATTGAATCAATGAAAATGGAGATTCCAATTGAAAGTACCTTTGAAGGAGTTGTGAAAAATTTAAAGGTGAACATAGGGGATTTTGTTAATGAAGGAGATGTATTAGTGGAATTAGAATAAGCATGTTCTAAAACAATGAAGGGGAGAGAGAAGTGGAAATGAACAACGTGATTAATGAAAACCTAATGAAGATTAGGGAGAAAATAGAAAGCGGTGGTCATCCAAAGTACCACGAGAAATTAAAGGAACAGCATAAATTATTTGTCCGTGACCGCCTCACATTGTTATTTGATAATGGGGATTATGAAGAGGATGGAAAATTTGCTAATTGCCTAGCTGATGATTTGCCTGCTGATGGTGTTGTGACAGCAATAGGAAAAGTAAATGGGCAAACAGTATGTGTAATGGCTAATGATTCAACTGTTAAAGCAGGCTCATGGGGAGCAAGGACAGTTGAAAAAATCATACGAATTCAGGAGATTGCAGAAAAGCTCCAAGTACCATTATTTTATCTTGTTGATTCAGCTGGAGCGAGAATTACTGACCAATTAGAGATGTTTCCAAATCGTCGTGGGGCTGGGAGAATTTTTCATAACCAAGTAAGGCTTTCCGGTGTAATTCCACAGGTTTGTATTCTATTTGGACCATCTGCTGCAGGTGGAGCTTATATACCAGCTTTTTGTGATATTGTCATCATGGTTGATCAAAATGCTTCAATGTATTTAGGATCACCAAGAATGGCAGAAAAGGTAATTGGAGAGAAAGTAACCCTCGAAGAAATGGGCGGTGCGCGAATGCATTGTACCGTTAGTGGCTGCGGGGATGTTTTAGCTGAAAATGAGGAAGATGCTATTAAATGTGCAATTAAATATATTAGTTATTTCCCGCCTAATTTTAACGAAAAGACCAAACTTTTCGTGGGGCTAGAGCCAAAACAAGGACGTGAGCTGGAGGCAATTATTCCAGAAAATCAAAATGCTCCTTTTAATATGTATGAATGTTTGGATGCTTTAATTGATCAAGATAGTTTTTTTGAGGTAAAAAGATTATTTGCACCCGAGCTGATTACGGGGTTTGCAAGAATGGATGGTAGGACAATCGGAATCATTGCAAATCAACCTAAAGTAAAGGGTGGAGTACTTTTTGTTGATTCAGCCGATAAAGGTGCAAAATTCATCCAGCTTTGTGATGCCTTCCATATTCCATTACTTTTCCTTGCTGATGTTCCTGGCTTTATGATTGGAACAAAAGTGGAGCGTGCTGGAATCATTCGGCATGGTGCAAAACTAATTGCCGCCATGAGCTCTGCTACTGTGCCAAAAATTTCGGTCATTGTTAGGAAAGCATATGGTGCTGGCTTGTATGCTATGGCTGGTCCAGCTTTTGAGCCGGATTGCTGTATTGCGCTACCAACAGCACAAATCGCGGTAATGGGCCCGGAAGCAGCAGTAAATGCAGTATATTCTAATAAGATTAATGAAATTGAGGACCCTAAAGAAAAACTCGCCTTTGTACAAAAGAAACATCAGGAATATAAGGAACATATTGATATTTATAAACTAGCCTCTGAACTAATTGTAGATGAGATTGTTGCACCGTTTGAGCTTAGAAAAACGTTAATCCAACGATTTCATTATTATCAATCAAAAGAAGTGATGGGTAGTCCAAGGAAGCATCCAGTATATCCTGTTTAATAAGCTTAATCCCTTTTCTATTGAAATGAAGAAAAGGGATTTTTTTAATAGTGGGAAAAGGGAAACATACCTGAGATTACTAGAATTAGTCAAGATTTCTTTATCTTTTTACACTACATACGGTATAGGTTTTGGTAAAATAATGGAGTATAGATGGAATGAGGGATTAATATGATGAAAATAGGAATTATTGGGGCAGGTTCAATCGGTCTATTATTTGCATCACATTTAAGTCAAATATGTCCTGTAGTGATTTACACCAGAACAAAAGAACAAGCTAAGGTAATAAATGAAAATGGAATCGTTTTATGGAAGGGAAACCGAGCCTTAAGAATGAATGTGAAAGCCATGACTATTGATGAGTGGGCTGGAGACGAACAATTAAATATTATTGCTGTAAAACAATATCATCTTGAAAATATTCTTTCTAGAATGAAGGAATTTAAAAAGAAAATAGAGAATCTTTTATTTTTGCAGAATGGAATGGGCCATCTAAAACTTCTTTCCGGAATAAATGCAAATCATATATTTGTTGGATCCATTGAGCATGGGGCAAATAAGGAAAATTCATTTACAGTTCGTCATAATGGGGAAGGGATAACAAATCTTGCCCTTTTTAAAGGTGATAGGGACTCTCTTTTTGAGATTGTTTCATTGTTTCCACCTAGCTTTCCGGTTAAATTACACGAAAACTACTACGAAATGCTTTTAAATAAGTTGATCATAAACGCAGTTATAAATCCAATGACAGCTATTCTTCAAGTGAAAAATGGCGAATTAATCAATAATCCATATTATTTACAAGTGTTAAAAGATCTTTATTTAGAAATCTCGTGCATCATGCATTTAAAGGATGTTGAAGGGAATTTACAAAAGATTATTCAAGTTTGTCAAAATACATCTGAAAACCGTTCCTCCATGTTTAAAGACATTGAAGGAGGAAGAAAAACAGAGGTCGAGGCAATTTTAGGTTTTTTATTAGAAGAAAAAGAGAAAGACAATCAAAAAGCACCACTCATTACAAGCTTTTATCATTTAATTAGGGGAAAAGAGAAAGGAATAGATGAAAACGGTTAAAACTTTTCATTGAAAATGGAGCAAAGTTTTTTTTCTATCTGCACATATAATGCTATACTCAAAAAAGAATAAATGGTTTTTAGAAAGGAAGTCAATGAATGGAGATTTTTAATCTCTCTTTACCAGCAACAAATCGGTTTGCTTCAAACTATTTAAAACAAACTGAGGATATTTTGCCTTTTTTTCATTATCGTTATGATCAAAAAGCTGATGACATAAAGAGGATAGAAGAATTAAAAACAAGAACATTTCCTAGAGAAGAAATAGCTGTACATATAGAAAATTTTATGGAACGTTATCCTTCATCATTAGCCGTAAAACAATCAATTGAGAAGCTTAAACAGCAAAATAGTGCTGTCGTAATCGGAGGACAACAAGCAGGAATTTTAACAGGTCCGCTTTATACTTTACATAAAGTTATATCCATTATTAAATTAGCCGAGAAAAAGGAAAAGGAATTAAGCGTTCCTGTTGTACCAGTTTTTTGGATTGCTGGGGAAGACCATGATTATCAAGAAGTAAATCATGTATTTATTCCCATGGGCAAAAAAGTAGACAAATGGGTATATCCAGAAAAAATCCTTCAGAAAAAAATGGTTTCTGATATAGAAATGAATAAAGAAATTTGTCTTGAATGGGCAGAAAATTTAATAGAAAACTTTGGTGAAACCAATCATACAAATCTTTTATTGGATTTTGTTAGGAAACAACTCGAAAAATCGATCACATTTGTTGATTTCTTTGCAAACATCATTATGGAAATATTTAAAGATTACGGTCTCCTTGTTATTGATTCGGGGAATAGGGATCTTCGCCTTCTAGAAAGAGATATTTTTATAGAACAAATAAATCACCATGATTCGATCTCTTATTCCTTATTTGAACAGCAAAAAAAAATTAAGGAAAAGGGTTTTCCTATAACCATCGAGGCGACTGAACAAGCAGCTAACCTCTTTTACTATGATCAAAGATTTAATGAACGTATTTTACTTGAATTTGATCGCAATACGGATTGCTTTGTGGGAAAGAATGGGGCGGTTTCCTTTACAAAAGATATGTTGGTGGAGCTAGCCACTAACAATCCATCAAAATTAAGCAATAATGTTGTGACAAGACCGCTCACTCAAGAATTTCTTTTTCCTACTCTTGCCTTTATTGCTGGGCCAGGAGAAATTTCTTATTGGGCAGAATTAAAGCTTGTTTTTGAACATTTTGGCTTAAAGATGCCTCCAATTGTTCCGAGGTTAAATATAACCCTTGTTGATCGATCTATCGAAACAGATCTAGATGATTTAAATCTAGAATTATCAAATGTTTTAAGTAGAGGTACAAGTTTAGAACGAGAACAATTTCTTCTAGCTATTAAGGACAAGGAAATTGCAAGCTTATTTTCCATAACAAAGGAAAAATTACTTGAAAATTATAACCATATTGAAGAAGTAACATCAAAATTAGATATGGGGCTTCTCCCGCTATTAAAGAAGAATGAGAATATACTCCTCAAACAGCTTGAATTCATGGAAAATAAGGTAGAAGAATCAACAAGAAAAAAACACGAGGTAGTCCTGAATAAGTTTGATCGTGTTGACCTATCATTAAGACCTGATGGGTTTCCACAAGAAAGAGTATGGAATATATTTTATTATTTGAATCAGTATGGGTTAAATCTTGTAAAAGAATTATTAGATTTACCTTACTCCTTTGATGGTAGCCATAAAATTATAAAGGTTTAAAACTTCACTATTTTGTGAAGTCAGATTGTCGAGAAGGGGGTATTTTTCTCGGCAATTTTTATTTTGTCAGAATCTAAATACCTAATTTATTAATTATCCATGCAAATGGGCCTGTTGATTTCCGCTGCGGGCACTCGCTTTCCACGGGGAGGTCCTGGAGCCTCCTCAGCGCCTTTGGCGCTTGCGGGGTCTCCAGTGACCTCTCTATCCCGCAGGAGTCGAGTGCCCTCCGCTCCAATCAACAGGGGGTCAAATCAATTTAAAGTATTGCAACACACTTTTTCTAACCTTGCTAGGTGTGTTGCAATCTTTTTTATATTTTGGCAGGCTGCAGTAAGAAGAGCCTGTCCACTTGCATTCTTCAATCCCCGTAACCGGCAGAAGCGAAGCCCATGCAGTTCTTTTGAATCTGCAAAGCTTCGCTCAATTTTTTCCTTTTTAAATTTATAAAGCATCTTTCCCGATTTGGATAAGCGATTCAACCTTACCTTTTCCTTATGCTCCTCCCATACATGTCGTGTTA
>JAUZPL010000042.1 GCA_030705955.1 Bacillota bacterium
CGGAAGTTTGCCGCTCGCTTCCTTCAGATTCCGCGTCGCCACGGACACCCTTGCGTTAAGCTAACTGTTACTTCTGCCTTCGCAGTTCGGGACTTTCACCCTAGAGATTACACCCATGCCGGGCACACTTAAAAAAAGTGCTGTTTGCTTTGGCAAACAGCACTTTTTTGGCATTAATTTCTTCTATTATTCTTATGCTAAGCGGAACACGATTCCATGCCCGCCTTTTGGATATTCCCATTTTATGTTTTCATGAGGACAGCCAATTCTGCAGCTTCCACATTCATGACATCCCTCATAACCTACCTGCATACGAGTACCTTCCCATTTATAAACCTCAGCTGGGCAAAAAACGGTACAAAGCTTATCAGGGCAACTGGTCATACATATATCATGATTTAATACTGTTAAATGGGATTTGGTATCACATTTAAAACGAAGTAAATATTGTTTTTCTTCAATCGTTTTTGTTGACATATTACTTCACCGCCTTCCAAGCACGATACATATCTTGCAGAACTCGAATCGTTCCTCTTTCAGCTGTTACACTCTTCATGATTTGCTTTTGTTTCTCACGTTTTGGAGTTCCATCTACTGTAAAGAACTTGCTGGCAGCCTTGTTCATCATTGGAACATATTCCTTAAAGTATTGAGGATATTTTTCAAATGTATGAGCTGCATCTTTATATTTCTCTAAATCTTTCATGATAAAGCTATTGTATAGGGCTTCCCTATAGCTATTTAAACCTGAAGCACTGAAATCGTTACGTGTTTTTGCTTTAACAATAGCTTCAGCAGCCATTTTACCAGATGCCATTGCCATATTTGATCCTTCACGATGAATGGCATTTACTAGTGATGCTGCATCTCCAACCACTACTACACCATCTCCAACTACCTTTGGAACGGATCTAAATCCACCTTCAGGAATAAGGTGTGCCAAATATTCTGCAGATTCGCCTCCGGCTAAGAGCGGGCTTACCATTGGGTGATTTTTCAAATAATCTAGCAAATCATATGGCTTTAATTTTGCTTTGATCATGCTCGATAGAGTTGTTCCTACCCCAATATTTAAACTATCCTTGTTTGTATACAAGAAAGCAGTTCCAAGATTACCTTGAGTAGAATCACCAAAAATTTCAATTGTACATCCTTGATTATCCTCTAAATTAAAACGATCATTAATTTTTTCTTTTGGTAGATTTATAACTTCCATTGCAGTCAAGGCAACCTCATCTGGTCGATGTTCCTTATGGAAACCAAGCTGCTTACCAAGTAAGGAATTAACACCATCTGCTAAAACAACCACATCTGCGTAAAGATCACCATCAGGTCGGTCTGTACGAACACCAACAACTTTACCATTTTCGACTATACATTCCTTTACAACGGTTTCATTTACTAAAAGTGCCCCTGCTTCTACAGCTTTTTTAGCAAACCATTGATCGAATTGTGCTCTTAATACAGTAAAGTTATTGTATGGTTCTACTCCCCATTCAAGCCCCTTGTACCCAAAGGAAACAACTGACTCTTTATCCATCATCCAAAAACGCTGTTCAATGATAGGGCGTTCTAGTGGAGCTTCCTTCCAAAAGTCTGGAATAAGATCCTCCAATTGCTTACGATATAGAACTCCACCCATTACGTTTTTACTTCCAGGGTATTCACCACGTTCAATAAGCATTACGTTTAACCCTTGTTGTGCACAGACTAGTGCACAAGCAGTTCCAGCAGGACCAGCACCAACGACGATTACATCAAATTTCTCAGGCATAGCTTATTTCACCGCCTTTTTGACTACGAATCTCTTTAAATTGAGCAATTAGCTTTGGTACGACTTCAAGCGCATCGCCCACAATTCCATATGTTGCTACATCAAAAATTGGTGCATTAGGATCCTTATTAATGGCGATAATGAATTCTGAGTTTTTCATTCCAACCACGTGTTGAATGGCACCTGATAACGCTATTGCAAAATATATCTTTGGTGTAACAGTCTCACCAGTCTGGCCAATTTGTAGCTCATGAGGTAGCCATCCAGCCTCTACGACATCACGCGTTCCACCAACACTTGCACCAATTGTTTCAGCTAATTCGTAAAGCATTTGGAAGTTTTGTTCATCTCCCATACCTTTTCCACCACATACGATAACATGAGCATCAGCAAGGTTTGCCCTTTTTGTTACATCATTCACAATTCGGAGCACTTTTGTACGCATTTCATCTTCATTAAGGTTAATCTTTTCTTCAATAATTTTCCCAATTCGGCTTGAATCTACCTCTAGCGCCTTCATAACTTTTGGTCTTACTGTAGCCATTTGCGGACGATGTTTTTTACATAAAATAGTAGCCATAATATTTCCACCAAAAGCTGGACGGCTGGCTTCTAGTAAACGGTTTTCTAAATCGATATCAAGCATTGTTGTATCTGCTGTTAAACCCGTGCTTAAATCGGTTGCAACCGCACTGGCCAAATCTTTTCCATTTGGTGTTGCACCGTAAAGGAATATTTCCGGCTTGTACTTTTCAGCAAGATATATAACAGCTTTCATATAGGATTCAGTCCTATAGTTCTTTAAAACAGGATGATCAATTACATATACTTCATCAGCTCCATGGGAAATTACATTATTTGAAAGAGTTTTAATCTCTTCTCCTAGTAATACTCCTGCCAATGGCACCTCTAATTTGTCTGCTAATTTTCTACCTGCGCCTAGTAATTCAAGGGAAACGCCTTCAACTTTCCCGTCATTTTGTTCAATAAAAACCCAAACACCACGGTATTCTTCCAGTGACATCTAAACCCCACCCCGCTTTTTAATTGGTAGATTGGACTGTTAATAGATCTTTTTTATCCATCAATAAATCCATCAATTGCTTCACTTGTTCATCAGCAGAACCTTCAAGTTTTTTTCCACCTTCAGGTCTTGGAGGCGTAAACATTTTCCCAACTACAGTTGGAGAACCTTTAAGCCCTAACTGTGCACGGTCGACGTTTTCCAATTCGTTTACTGTCCATATAATAGGTTGATATCTAGCTGCTCTAATCATATTTGGCATTGGTGCATATTCAATTTCATTAATTTCCTTTTCAACAGTTAATAAACAAGGTAATTCCGCTTGAATAAGCTCATAGCCGCTTGTTAATTTTCTTTTAATTAAAATCGTTTTTTCTTTCACATTCACTTCAGAAACTTCGATTACACTTGTTACTGGTGGAATGTCCATCCTTCTAGCAATACCAGGTCCTACCTGTCCAGTATCACCATCAATAGCATGTTTCCCACAAATCACCATATCAACTGGGATATCTTTTCCAATTCTCTCTAATGCTTTTGACAAAGCATAGCTGGTAGCAAGTGTGTCTGCTCCTGCAAAAGCACGGTCAGAAATTAAATAACCTCGATCAGCTCCAATTTCAATGCTTTTTTTGATAACCTCCGTTGCTTGGGGCGGGCCCATTGATAAAACAGAAATAGTACCACCTGTTAACTGTTTCACTTTTACAGCCTCTTGAACGGCATGTGCATCATAAGGGTTCAAAATAGCTGGGGCACTTTTTCGGTCAAGTGTGTTTGTTTTTGGATTGATTTTAATAATCTTTGTATCAGGAACTTGCTTTACACATACTACAATGTGCATGAAGAACTTCCCCTCCTTCAATATTGTTGACTACTTTGAAAGCGCTTGCCCTCTTTGTTAGTTAGAATGCTTGATATTACGATCATATGATTCGCAACATGCGCATAGTACTAAACTAAAATTGTTTTTCTATATTGCTTTTGTCCTAGATTGTGTAATAACTATGATGTAAGATAGATGAATAATTTAGAAGACTGTACTGAGAAGTTACAATTTGATGTGGGATCTATAAAAATATTTCTACTTTAACTATAAGAAATATTTAGAGATAAACAATGATAAAAATCACAGGGAATGTCAAAATATGTTCATAATTACACAAAAAAAAAAAAACGGGATAAACCTATCGGGTTCTGTTTTGAAGTACAAAATTTAAAATAGTTGGGGAAATAACAAGTTAATTCGCATACAAAAAAACACTGTAATTTTGACTGTATTTTTGTTTGGGTTTTAGCAAGTTGCTTGTTCAACTCAAGCTCCAATTCACTGACTTGTGATACGGATCACCGTAATGCATCAAAATGGGGTACTCTTCCCACTTCCATTTAAATAAGATGTCTTGTCCATTATCGAGTAACCAGCAAAAGGAAAATAAGCGGAGATTTTTCGGTTAGATGCAGAATAGAGCTCGTTTCGGGGTATATAAGGGTAGGGTTTCCGATTATGCAAAGCAAAATTTCCTATTTTCGCATTTTTCAAGTCAATAATCGGAATCTCTCCGTCTATTTAGGCTCTTTTTATTAATCATTACTAATTAAGCGAAATATTTCCGTCTATTTATCAGATTGGGTACTTAACTTGACAGCAAAAAAGTATATTAATTTTTGTTGGTACAGAAACTTCTGTACGGTTACTTTTTTATGCACGATTTACCTTACCAAAAACTCGTTTTTTTAAGAAAAACGCCTATATATCAATAATAAAGGGACATTCAAACCAGATATGATTTGATGCCCCTTTTCTAATGCTTTTTATAAACTTTTACTCAAAAACAGAACCCGTTAGGATAAACCCGTATTATTCGAATCAAAATAATATTAAATTTCCACAAAATTTCTTGCCCAAAATTTTATTAATTGCTTTAAATTAAATTTTGTTCTAGTTTTTGCTTCATCAGAATCGCTTACTAATTTCCAGTATCTATTTAAAAGAACATCTAGTTCTTGACTGATTTTAATTGTTTCATCATTTGTAAACCCATTTCTTAAGGCGCAATCTATCATCAATTCTCTCTTCGCAATAATTTCATGCTGTATTTTTTCTGTGTTTCTTTTTAACTTAAACAAGCTAATCCTCTCCTAATCAATTTAAAAAATAAATAGGCTACCGAAAAATTATGACAATAATTTCTATAAAAGTAAATACTTTCGCAAAACTAGACAAAACAATCTATTTTTCTTCATTTTCGACATTATTTTTATCTATTTCTCCATATCATTTGACATTTTGCGGCATAAAAAATATGTTATGCCTATACTTCATCTTAGAAATGTAAAAAAGGAGAGAAGAATCTTGAAATTAAAAGTTGCCTGCTTACAAATGGATATAGCCTTCGGAAATCCGGAACAGAATTTTAAAAAGGCAAAAGAATTAATTGAACAATCAATTCGGGAAAAGCCCGATA
Organism: Bacillota bacterium; assembly: GCA_030705955.1. Classification (GTDB taxonomy): domain Bacteria; phylum Bacillota; class Bacilli; order Bacillales; family Cytobacillaceae; genus JAUZPL01. Next base: position 5,267 of record JAUZPL010000042.1, read on the forward strand.
TCATTGTTCTCCCAGAATTGTGGACAACTGGATATGATTTAACCCGCTTAAACGTAATTGCAGATAAGCAAGCCGTCAAAGCAATTGAATTTTTAAAAAACCTTGCACAAAAAAATGGTGTACATATTGTTGGTGGGTCTGTAGCAAACAAGGAGGAAAGCGGTGTAAAAAATACATTAATCGTTGTGAATAAGGCTGGAGAACTTGTACATCAATACAATAAATTACATCTGTTTAAACTAATGGATGAACACCTATATTTAAAGGCTGGATCTAAAAAAGGGATATTTGAGCTTGATAATCACCTACTAGCTGGAGTCATTTGCTATGATATCCGATTCCCAGAATGGATTCGAGCCCATACGGTCCTTGGACCAGAGGCCCTATTTGTTGTCGCAGAATGGCCTGCACCCCGTCTATCCCATTGGAGAGCACTTTTGATTGCAAGAGCTATTGAAAATCAATGCTTTGTAATTGCATGTAATCGTACTGGGTATGACCCTACCAATCACTTTTTTGGACATTCTATGATTATTGATCCTTGGGGAGAAATTATTGCCGAGGCTGAAGAAACGGAACAAATTCTATTTGGAGAAATTGATTTAAACGATGTAGAAAAAATACGTAAACAAATTCCAGTTTTCGAAGATAGAAGGGCTGAATTTTATCGGTAATGATGGTTTCTAAATATTAGGGGATGTATAAAACGTCCCCCTAATTCATTTTTTGAAAGTTAATAGGCAAGGTTATGTAAAAGGTAGTTCCTTCTCCTTCTTTACTATCAATCTTAACCGTGCCCATATGCTCTTCAATTATTTTAAAACTTACCATTAATCCTAACCCAGTTCCTCTTTCTTTCGTTGTATAAAATGGTACTCCAATCTTTTTTAATTTATCTTCTGGAATACCCCCTCCTTCATCTTGAATCGAAATATGAATCATAGCATCCATACAAGATGTTTGTATCGTAATGTTTCCCCCATCCGGCATAACCTCAATTGCATTCTTAACCATATTGATAAAAACCTTTTTTAGCTGATTAGGTTCACAATAAACCATGGGAATATTTTGATCATAGTGGATTTGAAATTGAACATTGTTAAGAATAGCCTGTGCATTTAACAAATCAACTGTTTCTCTTATTATTTGGTTAATATCTGCTTCTCTAAATTTAATAACCTGTGGTTTAGCAAGAATCAAAAATTCATTAATGATGGAATCAATTCGCATTAGTTCAGATGTAATAATTTCGTAATAGATTTCATTTTCTTTTTTTATACTTGCTTCAAGCATCTGTATGAAACCTTTTAAAGCAGTCATTGGATTGCGGATTTCATGGGCTATTCCTGCTGCAAGCTCCCCAATAATATTTAATGTGTCGGATTTACGTAGCCGTTCCTCCAATTCTACCTTTTCTGTTACATCTTTTATCATCGTTCGATTTAGTTTTTCGATTAGCCAATGCTGTGAAGAGAATTCAATATGCTTACTAGTGCCATCCGAATATTCACAACTAAAGACGGAATCATTTTTTCCATTTTTGATAGTGAGTCCAACATGCTTAGTCCATTTTTCTTTCATATCAGTGTCATTTTCAAATATTTCATTAATAGAAGTTCCTATCCATTCTCTTTCAGATAAGCCAAGTAGTTTTTCGGCAGAGGCATTGATTTCTGTAATTTGTTGCTCATCATCCCACAAAATAAGCCCATATATAGATTCATCAAATATTTTTTTATATTTTCTTTTACTATCCTGTAAATTTTTGACCTTAAAACAACGATCTCCCTTACAAATTTTCTGCTCCGAAACGACTACTTTTTTCATGGAAGAGCCCACCCCGTACATAATTTAAAGCATATATTCGTTACTATTTAAAAAATACCTTGTATAAAGTCAATAAATTCAAATATTTGTCGGAATTCCGTAAAAAAAACCAGACCTGTTCAATAAACAAGTCTGGTCTTTGTATTATAACAATGGATTTTCGTGTTTAGCTTTCAATCGAAGCCATCTTTTTTCTACTTCTTCTTCAAATTGATCATATAAGTCTTTATTTTCTTCTTTTAGAAGGTGCTTTGTTTTGCCCATATATTTAAACCAATCAGATAGAGGAACACGATTATTCTTTTCTTCAGGATTATAGGTAATGGTTGTAATGCCTTGCTCTACTTCGTAAAGTGGGAAGAAGCATGAATTTACAGCCTTCTCTAAAATTACCGTTCCGTAACGATCTTCTGATTTCCAGTTAAGTGGACAAGTAATGAGAATTTTACCATATACTGTTCCAACATTTTGAGCATACCATTGAGCTTTTGCTCCTTTTTTCACTAGGTCTTGAGGGAATGCTTCAGAACCTGTGAAAACATAAGCCATATTCGTTGCAGCCATAATTTGTGGTGTATCTTTATGGTGATATGCCTTTCCTCTTTGTGCTTTTCCAATGTTTGTTGTACTAGTCATGTGAGCAAATGGTGTTGAATAGGACATTTGTGAACCAGTATTCATGTAGCCTTCATTATCATACTCAAGCATGATTAATTTATGTCCACGCAATGCTGTACCAATTGCGGAACCCATCCCAATATCCATTCCGCCATCGCCAGTGATCATCACATAAGTTGCATCATCAGATACCTGCACTTCCCCACGGCGTTTTAGTTCTAGGAATGCTTCTAGTGTACCTGATAATGTTGCCGCACCATTTTGGAACAAGTTGTGCATCATCGTTTGTTTATGTGAGCTATGCGGATAAGAGGTTGTCGTTACATAAGCACATCCTGTTTGGAAAAGGGTAACGATATCACCTTCAATTCCCTTGAAGAATAATTCAAGTCCACCAAAAATTCCGCAGCCTGGACATGCACCATGTCCGGAAGCAATCCGTTTTGGTTTGGAAGTTAAAGCTCGTAATGGCGGAATTTTAACCTTTAATTTATTTGTTTCTTCATCCATTTTCACTTCAATTAAGCCAGTTTTGTAGGCATCTCCATGCTGTGGAGTGATGACTGGTTTAAGAACTTTTTCTGGATTTCCTGGAACGATACCATGATAATCAAAAGGTTTTTCAGCATATCCTTTTTCCATTGCATCGATCGTTAATTCAAAGAATTTCTCAGCATCTGATGCATAGAAATCCTTTCCGCCTAGTCCAAATACTCTGCTTAACACAACGGTCTCTGCATTGTGGGCAGATTGAAGAGCAGATTTTACTTCGTGAGTTAAGTTAGGGCCGTTAGCACCATAAGAATCTGCACGTTCACCAATCAGTAATGCTTTCACATTTTTTAATGCTTCAGCAATTTCTTTTGATGGGAATGGGCGAATGATATTAGGACTTATAACACCTGCTTTAATTCCTTTTTCACGTAACTTATCAACAACATCTTTAGCAGATTCTGCGGCTGAATTTAATAGGAATAAAGCAACCTCTGCATCTTCCATTTTATATAAATCTAGAACAGGATATTCTCTTCCAGATAGTTTCGCATATTCAGCTGCAACTTCTTTAAACACCTCACCAGCATTGTATAAAGCTTCTGACTGCTGGTAGTGGTTATTCATAAGATCGTCCCCATTCATATGGGCGCCGATTGTTACAGGCTTCTTCGGATCTCTAGCAAAATTGTAATCTGTTGGGCATTCGCCAACAAATTTTTGTACAATTGTACGGTCTTTGAAGTAATTAACTCTACGCTTTTGATGGGAAGTAAAGAAACCATCATATGCAACAATAACTGGAAGGCGTACTTTTGAATGTTCAGCAATTTTTAATGCCATAATATTCATGTCATACACAGCTTGTGGTGTTCTTGCTGTTAAAATAACCCATCCTAAGTTAAGACCGTAGTACAAATCAGAATGATCTCCACGAATATCAAGCGGGCCACTAACAGCACGTGTTACTAGATTCATAACCATTGGGAAACGTGTCCCCGCTTGAACTGGAAGCTGTTCGATCATATATAGGAAACCATTTGCACTTGTTGCATTAAATACCCTTGCACCAGTTGCTGAAGCCCCATAACAAATACCAGCTGCACCGTGCTCACCATCAGCAGCAATTAGTTTAATATCATGCTCACCGCGTGCCTTCATTTGATCTAAAAATTGAGCCACTTCAGTTGATGGAGTTATTGGGAAATATCCCATAATATGATAATTGATTTGTGCTGCTGCCATTGCAGCCATTTCGTTTCCAGACTCAAAAGTAGAAATCTGCTCAGCAGCATTCATTTCTGATAATTTATCCTCTAACATTGCCATTAGAAACTACCCCCTGCCAAATAAGGAAAGTTTTGCTTCACACGGTTTTCATCAGCATATCCAATCATTTCGCGAAGATCGCTTAATGCATCTGTTGGACATGCTTCAACACATTTTAAGCAGCCTTTACAATATTGGTAATCAATCCCCTGTAGAACCATTTGCTTTCTTCCGCGTTTATCTTCACTTTCTTCCCAAACGAAGCAGAAATCAGGGCATACGTTGTCACATGCTGCACAATTAATGCACTTTTCTTTTTCAAACATAGGAAGAAATCCTTGTCTTGAACCGCTTAAATCTTTAAAAATACTATTTGCCTGTGTAGTCATTACACCGCCAAGGTCCTGGGTTAAATAGCCTAGACGTGGAAGAGGACGTTCAAAGCTTTTTCCTTCTGCTTCAGCAGGAACCTCGTATTTTTTAAACTGGACTTCTTTATATCCTCTATCGAACGTGCGAATATTTGGCTCAACCATATGAGGATATTTCTTTTGAAATGTCTTCCGAATGACGTTTCTCATTGCATCCGGATCAAGGAAATCACAAATACGGTATAATGCGCCTAGCATGGCAGTATTAACTTTTGTTTTCTCTTCAACAGCAATTCCTAACGCATCAACAATTGCCAATGTTCCATATTCAAGTTTTAAATCCTTTTTAACTTCGTCAAATTCTCTTGTCGAATTGACAAGTACAATTCCATCAGCATTTAAACCGCTTACAACATCAATTGTTTTGTAAAGTGCTTCATGGAATACCCCAACAACATGTGGTTGTTCAATTGGACTATGATCCCTAATTTCTACACCAGGTTCACAGTAACGAATAAAGCCTTTTACTGGAGATCCTTTTTTCTCTGAACCATATGAAGAAAAGTTCATCCCATTTAATCCAAGCCCTAAAACACCTGCTTCAGCAAGCATTTTTCCAGCTAAATTTGCACCAAGACCGCCAATCGATTCAAGACGAATCTCAAAAAATCCAAGGTCATTTTTTTTCGGTAAGATTGACATATTCTCCCTCCCTATATTCCTACAAAAATATCATATTTAAAGTAGTTAAGAATTAACTTCCCCAATAATTATTGTATGGCAACTTTTTTTAATAATCTGTGACAAATGTTAAACAATGCTAAATTTTTTCTATAACACATTATATTTTTTAAAATAAACCTTTAATTTTCCTGACTTTGGTACTACTTGGTAATTATACAACAGCCTTCAATATGTTATATAACAGAATTTAAATAATTGGTTTTTTGAATAAAATCTGTATGAAAATACTCGTAAAAAAAGGATCTGCTTCTATTAGTCAGAAGCAGATCCTTTTTTTATAGATCATTTATAATAATGTAGGATGCTTTAACAGGACCATGTACTCCGACAACAAGGTTTAATTCAATATCAGCTGAATTACTTGGGCCTGTTATAAAATTTACACAGGAAGCTATTTCACCATTTCTTTGGTACATATCCCTCATTTTTAGAGCTGCCTGAGTCATTCTTGGAACAATAGAGCTCTTTGGAATTAGGGCAATATAGGTAGCTGGTAAGAAACTTACTGTTCTTCCTTTATCTTTATCACTAAATAAGACAACCGTTCCAGACTCCGCCAGGGTAATTTCGCTAATCGTTATCCCAACGTTTGCCATTTCAGCCTTATGAATATTTTCTTCGCCTTTTGTATAATCCCATTCATATACATTCATACACTGTTCTGGCCATTCTTTTTTAAACAGGGAGTCAAGGCCCCATTTTGAAAAACGTTCATCTTTCCACGTTACAATTGGACCTCCTCCATAATTCGCAACGATTTCTGCAATGGTTCCTTTTAAACCATTTAAATTTGTTTCATAAAGCTTTGTATGGATTTTAGTACATTGTTCCTTTAGTACCTCTACTAATTCATCAAGTGAAGCATTTTTTAAAACCTCATATTGAGGTTGAAACTTCCATTTTGGTTTTTCAATTGGACTTGTAATTCTTGGCCTTCCGAACTGATTTGCAATCTGATCTAAAAACTCATCGCGATTTTGGATGGTTCCTTTCATTATTTCTTACCTCCTTTTTCACGATTTTTAAACCAATCTCTAAACCGTTCTTTGTTCGGAGCTGGGAATTCCCGACTTTCAGTCCATGCCTTCATAGGTCCAGGGCCATTGGAAATTTTATCCCCTGCAGTAAATGGGTTCATGGCTGTTGGAGCAATTTTTGAACCAATTTTATATAAAGTTGGAGAAGCCGCTCCTAAACCAAAGGCTTTCATTAGAAGCTTTTCAGGAACTGGAGCTTTTCCTTCTTTTTCAACAATAACTTGGCGATGTTTGTGAATAAGCTTGTGCAATGGTATTTTAACAGGGCAAACTTCTGTACAAGCCCCACAAAGGGTTGATGCATATGGAAGTTCCTTATATTCATCATATCCCCCGAGAAGTGGAGACAATACGACACCAACAGGACCTGAATAAATGGATCCATAGGAATGTCCGCCAATATGACGATATACAGGGCAAACATTAATACAAGCTGCACAGCGGATACATTGCAAGATGGACTGGAACTCACCACCAAGTATTTTTGACCTTCCGTTATCCACAATAACCAGGTGGAATTCTTCAGGACCATCAACATCCTGCTTTTCCTTCGGTCCTGTTAAGACAGTGATATAACTAGTTAGCTTTTGTCCAACAGCGCTTCTTGTTAACATGCTAACTAGAACTTCCATCTCTTCAAAAGTTGGAACAAGACGTTCCATTCCCATAACTGTAATTTGTGTTTTTGGTAAGGATGTAACTAAGTCTGCGTTTCCTTCATTTGTGACAAGGGCAAAGGAACCCGTTTCTGCAACAGCAAAATTACATCCAGTAATCCCAATATCAGCCGTTAAGTATTCCTTTCGAAGCATTTCTCTTGCATGCCAGGCAAGTTCTTCAGGCTTTGATGTCTTTGTGTAACCTAATTTTTTGGCAAATACATCACGAATCTGCTCCTTGTTTTTGTGTAAAGCAGGAACAACAATATGTGATGGCGGATCATGATCATCAATTTGGAGAATGTATTCCCCTAAGTCTGTCTCGATTACTTCACAATTTTCTTTTTCTAAACATGCGTTTAGGCTTATTTCTTCAGTTACCATCGATTTTGACTTTACAATTTTTTTGGCATTCTTCTTGTGTACAACACTTCTGATATACTCATTGGCGTCTTCAGCAGTCCGGGCAAAAAATACATGTCCTCCACGCTTTGCAACATTTTCACTCAACTGCTCAAGATAGTAATCTAAATTTTCAAGAACATGCTGGCGGATTTCCTCACCATGTGAACGCCAATCTTCCCAGTTTCCGAGCTCTTCGACGGCATTTCTTCTTTTTATCCCCATACCATCCTGTGCTCCAGTAACAGCTCCGCGCATAAAGTCGTCTTCTATTCCGCTACCAACACGCTCTTTAAAGCTTTCTGTACCAATCTTCATTGACATTTAGAACATCCCTCCGTCCATAAAAATTTTCTCTTTTGAAAAGAAAAAATGACCCTTAACGGCTATTTAATACTTCTGCTATATGTAACACCTTAATTGGTTTACCTTCACGTTGAATCCGGCCGCCAATGTTCATTAAACACCCTTCATCTGCCCCAATTAAGTAATCTGCACCTGTTTCTTCTATGTGAAACACCTTTTCATCGACCATTTGTTCTGAAATTTGGGCCATTTTAACTGAAAAGGTTCCACCAAATCCACAGCACCATTCTTTTGCTGGTAATTCAGTAAAGGTAAGTCCTTTTACATTTTTTAAAAGCTTAATAGGTGGTTCCTTTACTCCGAGTATTCTTGTCATATGACAGGAGGTATGATAGGTTACATGTCCCTCAAACCTGGCACCTACATCTTCAATTTTTAGAACTTCAACGATAAATTGCGTTAACTCATATGTCTTTTCAGCAAGTATTTTTGCCTTTGGCTCCCAAATAGGATCCCCTTTAAATACTTCCGGATATTCGTGCAACATTAAGGTACATGAGCCAGATGGTGATACAACATACTCTGCATCAATAAATGTATCAATCATCTTTTTCATGGCTTCTTTTGAATCCTTTACATACCCACTGTTATAGGCAGGTTGTCCACAGCAGATTTGGGACTCGGGAAAGTCAATTTCACAGCCAAGATGTTCAAGTAATTCAACTGTTGCTTTTCCTACATTACTTCTAAACATATCTACTAAGCATGTTGCAAAAAGGGTTACTTTCATCCTAAAACTCCCTCTTTCTCAAATATCATATAAAAAGTTTATATTTAATTGACTGAAAAACCAGGTCATCAGATGACCTGTTCAAATTTAGTCTGTCAATTACCTAACATATTACTACAAATTTTCAAACTTTAGAAAGGGGTTTCAAAAAAAACTTTAAAAAAAATACGATTTCAAATTTTGAAACCGTTTTAAACTTTATTGGATTGGAGCTGCTTGTTGTAGATAATACCTTTGTAAAATTTCCTCAACGTTTTCTATATGAATTTGCATTGATTGCATTGCTCTCTCAACATCCTGGTCCACAATTGCTTGATAAATAGCGGCATGCTCTCCATATAATTTTTCAACAGTTGTTTGCTTTGAAAAAAGCCAAACCTTACGTGTCTCTCTCATCGTTTCAACGATTAATGCTGATACATTGTTCATCAAGCTCACTAAAAGTGGATTTTGAGATGCTTCTGCAACAGATATATGAAACAGCCAATCGGCTTCTTCTCCTAACTCTTCATTTCCATCAGACAATTGCATTTCATCTAAAGCCTTTTCCATCTTTTTTAGATGTTCCACTGTTCTTTTTCTAGCAGCTGTTGCAGCAGATCCAACCTCAATTATTTTTCTAATTTCCAGTAAATGGTCTATATCCTCTTTATTCAAAAGGATTGCTGTTGATAATGGAAACATAATTTGTTCATTATCAAATTCCTTAATAAAAGTTCCTTCCCCGTGTCTTAATTCAACAAGTCCCAATGCTCGCAGTGATGTAAGCGCCTCTCGAATTGCAGAGCGGCCAACTTGAAAATTTTCTGAAAGCTGCTGAACAGAATCTAACTTTTGACCAGGTTTTAATTGTCCAGTTCGAATCATTTCATATATCGTTTCAGCCACTTCTTCATATAACTTTTTAGGCTTTATTTTTTTATACTCCATATCCCCAGCCCCTACTAACCTTTATACTTTCGAATCTATTTCTATTATACATTTTTTCCTATTCTTATTGAAATACAGAGTACAATCTGCACGAAAAAGAAATAAAGTAAAGTGATAAAAATTACTGGATAACAAAAATATTTAATTAAATTTTCAAAAAAATTGCTTGTTTTTTTTTTTAGGGGTTCATATAATTTTGATTATCACCTAAGTCATCTAGTCATCTGATGACTTAGGTGTAAAAATGTAAGCGATTACTGTTTAAGGGAGGGAAATTTTGTTTTTTTGGGGAGATTAGTAAAAAAATTGAATTGGGGGATTCTATTTGTTTACTCAAAATTATACACCTGTTGGAGGCTTAGGCCTGTCTGCTATTCTAGCACTTATTCCGATTGTTTATTTTTTCTGGGCTTTAGCTATAAAGCGTATGAAAGGTCATATTGCTGGATTAACAACACTTCTAGTTGCTTTACTAATTGCTATTTTTGCTTATAAGTTACCTGCTGGAATGGCAGTAATGGCAGCATCTCAAGGAGCAGTTTATGGGATTCTGCCGATTGGTTGGATTATTATTACATCCGTTTTCCTTTATAAACTAACTGTAAAAACTGGACAATTTGATGTTATTCGTCATTCCGTTGTTTCTATTACAGAAGATCGTCGATTACAGGCACTTTTGGTAGCGTTCTCATTTGGAGCATTTCTTGAAGGAGCAGCAGGCTTCGGTGCTCCGGTTGCCATTTCCGCTGCATTATTAGTAGGTTTAGGATTTAATCCGCTTTATGCAGCCGGACTCTGTTTAATTGCTAACACTGCTCCTGTTGCATTTGGAGCTATTGGTGCTCCGGTCATTGCTATGGAAGGACCAACTGGTATTGCTGCAAAAGAAATTGCCAAAATGATTGGCCGTCAGCTTCCTTTTTTATCAGTATTTATTCCTTTTTACCTAGTTCTGATTATGGCTGGTTTCAAGAAAACTATGGAAGTCTTGCCAGCAATCCTTGTCTCAGGTCTTTCCTTTGCCATTACTCAATTTTTAACTTCTAACTACTTAGGACCAGAACTTCCTGATATTCTATCATCCATCGTTTCCTTATTGGTTCTAGCCATTTTCTTAAAGTTTTGGAAACCAAAAAATATTTTCCGTTTCAAGTCAGAAGAAGAAGTGGCAGCTACAAGTACTGCAGCTAAGAAAGTAACAAATAACCAGCCACAATATACTGGCGGTCAAATTTTTAAAGCTTGGTCTCCATTCCTTGTGTTAACAGCTTTTATTTCTTTATGGGGTGTCCCAACAGTTAAACTCGCCTTAACAGGAGCTTATACAGGAACCAATGCAATCTTAAAAGGGGTTAATGCCCTTGGACATGCTCTGACCTTTGTACCAGCAGTACCTTTCTTAAACAATATGATTAAAAAAGGTGATGTGCTTGTCCCTGCAGTTTATAATTTACCATTATTCGCTGCAGCTGGAACTGCAATCTTAATTTCTGCTATTATCTCAAAATTTATTGTTGGCATTTCGTGGAAAAATTGGGTTATCACATTTGGTGAAACACTAAATGAAGTGAAATTCCCACTTGTTACAATCGCTTCAGTTGTTGGTTTTGCATATGTAACAAATGCTGCAGGAATGAGCACAACACTTGCTTTGGCACTTGCAAAAACTGGTTCTGTTCTATTCCCATTCTTCTCACCTTTCCTTGGTTGGCTTGGGGTGTTCATTACTGGTTCCGATACATCTGCAAACGTATTATTCGCAAACCTACAAAAGGTTACAGCAACTTCTATTGGCATGAATCCTGTATTAGCGCTTGCAGCAAACTCTTCTGGTGGGGTTACAGGAAAAATGATTTCTCCACAATCTATAGCTGTTGCCTGTGCTGCAGTTGGACTAGTTGGAAAAGAATCAGAGCTATTCCGTTTTACCATCAAGCATAGTATATTCCTAGTAGCTTTAATTGGAGTCCTTGTATTCCTGCAAAATACCGTACTATCTTTTATGATACCTTAACAATCTTTAACAGAAAGGCTCTTTCCTTTGCGGAAAGAGCCTTTTAATTTACGGATTATATTTACCTATAATAGGATATACTTATATATTATTTTCTTTTAAGGGGAATTTATCCAATGAAGATTATCTGTTCAACACTTAACTCGAAGTTTATCCATAAGAACCTTGCCATCCGTTACTTAAAGGCATATGCAGCTCCAGAGTTTTCTGTCCAATTAAAAGAATATACAATTAAGGATCCTATTTTAAATATTGTATCGGATTTAATTCAGCAAAAGCCCAACGTAGTTGGATTTAGCTGCTACATTTGGAATATTGATGAAACCCTTAAAGTTGTAAATTTAATAAAGAAAATTGATCCTTCTATTCAAATTATTTTAGGTGGTCCTGAAGTAACTTATGACACTTCCTATTGGATGGAAAAAACTACTGATGTGGATTTTATCGTAGTTGGTGAAGGAGAATTGACCTTTAAAGACCTACTTAAGGAAATAGAGGGACAAGGAAATTATACCGGAATTCCTGGTTTGGCATTTCGCAGCAATGGTCAAATAATCATCAATCCACAAATGAACAAGCTTGAATTAAAGGACATCCCCACTCCATATAGGTTTCAAGAAGATTTAAACGATATAGATAAACGTATTACCTATATTGAAACAAGCCGTGGATGTCCATTTAGTTGCCAGTTTTGCCTCTCCTCCATTGAAATTGGCGTCCGTTATTTTGATAGGGAAAACATAAAAGAAAATATCCGATACCTAATGTCAAATGGAGCAAAAACATTTAAGTTTGTAGACCGAACGTTTAATATTAGCAGAAGCTATGCAATGGACATGTTTCAATTTTTAATTAATGAACACTTTCCAGGAACAGTCTTCCAATTTGAAATCACAGCAGATATTATGAGGCCAGAGGTAATTGAATTTTTAAATAAAGAAGCTCCAAAGGGATTATTCCGTTTTGAAATTGGGGTGCAATCAACAAATGATTATACAAATGAACTTGTAAAACGAAAACAAAACTTCTCCAAACTGACTAGAACAGTCAATATGGTGAAGGATGGACAAAAAATCGACCAACACCTTGATCTAATCGCTGGTTTGCCAGAAGAAGACTATCATTCCTTCCGCAAAACCTTTAATGATGTTTTCGAGCTTAGGCCAGAAGAGCTACAGCTTGGATTTCTAAAAATGTTAAGAGGAACCGGGCTTCGAATTGATGCTGACAAATATCAATATGTATATATGGACCATTCTCCATATGAAATTTTAAGCAATAATGTTCTGCCTTTTCATGACATTATTAAAATTAAGCAAGTTGAGGATGTATTAGAAAAATACTGGAATGACCACCGGATGGATCATACCGTTGAATATTTGGTCACCCAAGTCTTTCCTTCCCCATTTGATTTTTTCCAGGAATTTGGAGTATTTTGGGATGAGCAAGGCTGGTCAAGAATTGGCCACCAGCTTGAAGATTTATTCCGAAGATTATTTGCTTTTCTTAAAGCACAGTCAGTCATGGAATTAGAAATCATTGTGGGATTAATGAAGCTTGATTATCTTATCAGCCATAAATTCAAGCCTAGAAAACCTTGGTGGGAAGAAAGTCTTGATAAGAAAAAAAGATATTACCTATACATGAAGATTCTTCAGCGGCCTGTTTTATTGGGACAGCAGTTCCTTCAACTTGAGCTTGATGAAAAGGAATTATTTAAACATACAATAGTACAAGAACTTTCATTTGATCTTGATTTATTCCTAAAGACAGGAAATGTAAAAAAAGTCCCTTCATATTTTTTAGCCTATTTTGACCCATCTAAGGAACAAACCACTATCTTTCCATTTGTCATGAATACAGAAGAGCCGGCTACATAACCGGCTTTTCTTAATTTTAGTCCTTTGTATCTTTTTTTGATCTATCTTGTTTCTTCCCTTGTTCATTTCGGGATTTATTTAGAACTTCAAATAGCTTTATCCCGTTCACATCACCGAATTCAATACTAAATTCTTCTTGCGGTGTGAATTTCTTATGATCCTTCATTTAGGACCTTCCTTTTCTTCCTTGTTTTGAGTTACGGTTTGCACCTTTTATCGAATGTTCACCATCACTAAATTCTGCAGAAAATTCATTTTCCTGGATATTCTTATGTGGTGTTTTTGAATATTTTTCTACAGCATCAAATTGTGCCTTTCGCTTCGCCATCAAAATTCCCCCTTAAAAATAAAATCATTTTAGTTTTCTACAAACACCCCTTGTTCATTCCCATACTTTTTTACTCATTTTCCCAAAATAAATTTTGAAATTCTGTCAGAAAATAAATAAAAATGGATGTGATAAATAGTGAAGAAAAACAACCAAAACCCAAAAATAGAGCAAGTTAGTTTGGATGAAACCCTTCCCCACCAAATAAGTTCCCCAAGCTTTAAAAATACAGGTATTCATATGGAGCCTCCATTTATCAATAAATACGGAGTGATCATTGGGGATAGCAAATATTCTTCCGAAAATTCGCCTTTGGAAAATTGGTCAAAGGAAACTGATCCTGAAATTATGTCTGGTGATGAATGGGTCCATCCTACCAATGATATTGGATGGAATTCGACTGAAAACCGAAAACTGTTAGAAAAGAAAAAGAAACCAAATGCAAGTCCGTTCATGCACCCGACAAAGGATGTCAGTCACCACAATGACTAAATAAGTATGTAAATAAAAGTGTTTCGTTTCCAGGCTTTTAGCCTGGAATTTTTAATTTCTCTCTTTTAGATATATCTCCTGTATAATAGAAATAACTTTTTTATTTTTAGGATGTGATCAGCTTGATATTAAAAAAATTAGCTAAAAAAATTGTTCATGAGGTTCGTAAGCTGATTGAAGAAGATATCATTGTTGCAAACACCGATGGTTTTATCATTGCAAGCACCGATCAGAGACGAGTGGGAACTTTTCATGAAGGTGCGTTTATTACCTTCAGGGAAAAACGAAGATTGGTCATTACGAAGGATGATGAACATAAATTAAAAGGAGTAAAGGCTGGAATTAACTACCCTATTCTCTTTCAAAATGAAGTAATTGGTGTCATTGGTATTACAGGTGAGGTCGAAAAAGTAAATCCCTTCGGTGAATTGATTCGGAAAATGACCGAATTATTAATTAGTGAAAATTATTTTGCTGAACAGTTTGAATGGCAATCACGTGCAAAAGAAACCTTTGTAATGGATTGGATTCAAGCAAAGGAATGGGATGATTCCTTACTAAATCGCGCGCGAATTTTAGACGTTGATTTAAAAGTCAATCGAATGACTGCAATTATCGAATTAGAATTATTTGACCTCATTATTTCAAGGGATGGCTGGGATTCCATTCTAAAATGGTTTCATACCAAACGAAATGATATTGTAACCAGATGGGGAAATGAAAGGATTGTTATTCTGTTCGCTTATTCAGATAGCCAAACGAAAGAAAAAATACATGAAACACTAAATGCCTTGCTATCCTTTATAAAAAGTCAGTTTGGTGTTTCAGCAATTGCTGGAGTAGGACAAGTAGTCAAATCATTAGAAATACAAAATACATTTCGCCAAGCAGAAAGGGCATTGAAAGTTGCTAAACAGAAACAAACGATAATCTTTGATGAGGAATTAACTCTTGAAATGATCTTGGATGAATTAAGCCCTAAAACCATTTCTGATTATATTACCCGTACCATAGGACCCATTTTAACAGAAAAAGAATTACTTTTAACGTTAAAAGAGCTCTTTAAGCAAAATCACTCATTAAAAAACACTTCTGATCAATTACATATTCATATAAATACCCTCCATTATCGTCTAAAAAAAATACAGGAATATACTGGGCAAAACCCTACTTATATACATGATTTACTCATTATGTATTTAGCTATTCTTCTATTGGATGATTATACAAAAATTAATAAATAAAACCCTCAAATTTCATATCTTCATCTATAGCAGGCGGGATGCCTGTTTTTTTATACTTAATATAGTAATTAGCTTGATTAGCTCTACAATAATGGGGTTGTAAGCGCATTCAATACAAGGGGGATTAGTATGCTTTCTAATGTTGTAAAAGAAAAGATTATATCTGTTGTAACAAAGGATAATTTTGAGGACTCGAATACTGAGCGGCTTGTTTATTCATATGATTCTACACCAAATATGCAGTCCATGCCCGATGCGGTTGTCAGTCCTCGCAACACAGAAGAAGTTGCAGAAATTGTAAAAATTTGCAACGAACACAAGGTTCCTGTCGTTCCCCGTGGCTCAGGCACAAACCTTTGTGGTGGAACATGCCCTACAGAAGGTGGATTGGTCGTCCTATTTAAACATTTGAATAAAGTTTTAGAAATTGATGAAGAGAATCTAACCGTAACCGTACAGCCTGGGGTTATCACTTCAGAACTTGCCAGTGCTGTTGAAGGAAAGGATCTCTTCTTCCCACCTGATCCAGGATCAATGAAGATTTCTACCATTGGTGGAAATATTAATGAGAACTCCGGCGGTTTAAGAGGTTTGAAATATGGGGTTACAAGAGATTATGTGATAGCTTTACAAGTGGTTCTACCAAACGGCGACATTATTAGAACTGGCGGAAAACTTGCAAAGGATGTTGCGGGATATGACTTAACTCGTCTTATGGTCGGGTCTGAAGGAACACTTGGAGTGATTACCGAAGCAACCTTAAAATTAGTTCCACTACCTGAAACGAAAAAAACCATGCTTGCTTTATATCAAGACCTTGAATCAGCTGCAAAAACCGTATCTAAAATCATTGCGAATAAAATTATTCCTGTCACACTTGAATTCTTAGATCAACCAACCATTAGAGTGGTTGAGGATTACGTAAAAATTGGATTACCAACGGAAGCAAAAGCTGTTTTACTGATTGAACAAGATGGCCCTTCTGAAGTTGTTGAACGAGATATAGATAAAATTATTGCGATTTGTAAAGAACAAAATGCAGTTTCTGTTCAAGTGGCTTCATCAGAAGCAGAAGCAGAAGCACTTCGAACTGCTCGCAGAACCGCCTTATCAGCTCTTGCACGTCTTAAGCCAACGACCATTTTAGAGGATGCTACTGTTCCAAGATCAGAAGTGGCCAGAATGGTGAATGCCATTAATGAAATTGCTGCAAAGTATAACCTAGAAATTTGTACTTTTGGACATGCCGGAGATGGAAATCTTCATCCTACCTGCCCTACCGATTCCCGAAATCATGAGGAAATGGAACGTGTAGAACAAGCATTTGCTGAAATCTTTGAAAAAGCCATTGAATTTGGCGGTACCATTACTGGTGAGCATGGAGTCGGTGTCATGAAAGCTCCATACCTTGAATTAAAGCTTGGCAAAGAAGGAATTGCAGCGATGAAAGCAATCAAACAATCCTTTGATCCTAATAATATTATGAATCCTGGGAAGGTTTTTGCAAAAGACAGCAGGAAACGCGTGGTGGTGTCAAAATGACCACAGTAAAAGAACGGGAAAAAATTCAAGAACAGTTTAAAGCCAAAATGGATCAGGATGAACTACTCAATTGTATGCGATGCGGCTTTTGTTTGCCTACATGCCCAACATATATTGAATCAGGGTTCAAGGAATCACATTCTCCAAGAGGGCGTATTGCCATGATGAAGGCAGTTGTAGATGGACTTATTGAACCTGATGAGGATTTTGAGCGTTCATTAGAGCTATGCCTAGGTTGCCGTGCATGTGAACCTGTATGTCCTTCCGGTGTCCACTATGGCCACTTGCTTGAAGATGCCAGAGACATTATTAACCAAAATAAAAAGCGGACCTTACCTATACGTGTCGTTCGTAAGGCTGTATTTGATGGACTATTCCCACATCCAAACAGAATGAGAAACTTAACTGGTTTTATCGGATTCTATCAGCGTTCAGGAATCCAAACCATTGCAAGAAAAATTGGCTTCTTTGGCCTTTTACCTGACTCTTTAAAAGCAATGGAAAAAGTTTTACCAAAGGTTCCTACAATGAAGGAAATGAAAAACCGCCCTGATTATCTTCCTGCCATGGGTGAGCAAACAAAAAGAGTTGCATTTTTTAGCGGCTGTTTAATGGATACCATGTTCCTTCAAACAAATGATGCAACAATGAAATTGCTTCAGCTTGCTGGATGTGAAATTGTCATTCCACCGAATCAGACTTGCTGTGGTGCTCTTCATGGCCATAGTGGTGAAAAAGACGGTGCAAAAGAACTTGCAAAAAAAAATATTAAAGCCTTTGAAGATTTACGTGTTGACTATATCATTACAAATGCCGGTGGATGTGGAGCCTTTTTAATCGATTACGACCATTTATTAAAGGATGATCCAGAATGGAAGGACAGAGCAAAAGCCTTTTCTGAAAAAATAATGGATATCTCTGAAGTACTTGTAAAGGTGAAATTCCATGAAAAAGTAAATCTTGAACTTCCATTTCAAATCATTACCTATCAAGATTCATGCCATCTTAAAAATGTGATGAAAACTACGTCAGCACCTAGAACCCTTTTAACAGCAATAAAGGGGGCGCAATATAGGGAAATGCATGATGCTGGCCGTTGCTGTGGATCAGCAGGAATCTACAATATCATTGAAACAGAAAACTCCATGAAAATGTTTGATTATAAAATGGTTCAAACAAAAAATACCCAAGCCTCAACAGTGGTTACAGCAAACCCTGGATGTTTACTCCAAATGAAGCTAGGAATCGAAAGAGAAGGGCTTTCAGAAAAAATGCGCGGAGTGCATATTGTTGATCTCCTTCTTGAAGCAGTGCAGAAGAGTCATTAGAAAAACTTGGCATTTGCCAACCTTTGAGGCGAATGCATTCGTTTTTCTTATGCGTTCAGAATTTATGGATATAAATTCTGATTAGCTTAAAAGAGCCTTTTGGCTCTTTTTTTATTTTCCCTAAAATATCAGTTTATACCCATAGTTCGAAAACATTTCCACTTATGAAATGACCATAATTAATAAAAACTAGGTATACAGAGAATGAATCTCTGGATACAAAGGAGATGAATAAAATGGCTAGAAGTAGTAATAAACTATTGGTACCTGGAATTGAG
Source organism: Bacillota bacterium (assembly GCA_030705955.1). Taxonomy (GTDB): domain Bacteria; phylum Bacillota; class Bacilli; order Bacillales; family Cytobacillaceae; genus JAUZPL01. The sequence continues at coordinate 23,818 of JAUZPL010000042.1, forward strand.
CAATACTTAGACCAGGTAAAATACGAAATAGCACAAGAATTTGGCGTTCAGTTAGGCTCTGATTCAGTTTCCCGTGCAAATGGCTCTGTTGGCGGAGAGATTACAAAACGATTAGTACAACAAGCACAGGCTCAATTATCAGGTCAAAATCCTCAAAAATAATTGTATATAAAATGGAAGAAGTCCGGCAATATGCCGGACTTTACTTTTCTGAATGAGATTCATGGGCAGCATTGTTACTTTTTTCATTTTCATGCTCATCCTTATTGGACTTCCATTGTTTTTGAATGAAATTGCCAATGCCTTTTTTGCTTCCACTATTGTATTGATTTATAGGTTGATTTTGTTTCCATACTTTCCCTTTTACTTTATCAACCTGTGAAGATACTCCTTTTTTTTGAGTAATGGCATTTGTTTTATTACTATTTGCCTTTTCAAGTATATTTTTTTTCCCATTTGGAGTTGCTTTTGATTGATTGTTTGGTAAAGCAGGTTTATTTAGCTGAATACTATTTTTTCCCTGACCAGACTTTTGTTTATCTTTAATAGAAGATTGTAGCTTTGTTTCCTGATACTTCCCAGTTGTTATTCCTAATTGGTGTGCCTCTTGCATCTCTTTTTTTGTTCCATTTAAAACGGTAATTTCCAAATGATTTTCTTTTACTACTTTTTCGATTTCATTTAGGTTTTCGGTTAATTTCTTTTCAGCAGCGTCTTCTTTTTTCTCTGTTCTAACTGTTGAAATGATAACTGAATGATGTTTTTTTAAAAATCCTTCCTTTTTCATTTCACCAATTAAAGATTGAGTTAATTGAGAAACCTCTTGACTTTTCCAATGGGTGATATTAGAAATAATACTTTCTCCGTCATGATTAAAGGCGGTTAATTTTACAACTTCCATTTTATTATTTACTCCAAGTTCAATACTTGGATTAACATCAATGGACATATAAGCATATGCTTTATTATTTTGATACATTGGTAGGAAGGAACCAATAAAAAGGAGTAGTGCAGTCAAAATAACTGGTAATGGTTTTTGAATGATAAATTGTTTAAATAAAATAAGATAATTTCTGTTTGGCTTTTCAAACGGTGTAAAAAGGATTTCTTCCCCAATTGAATAAGATTTATTTTGTTTCATTGAACGTAAAAACTCACCATCAGGGGTTAACAAGGTCAAATGTTCATCGTCTATTTCCATGATGATCCCTTTTTTCATGAATTAAGCACCCCTTTAATATAATCCTTCATAAAAACATAATCCCCCATTAAGATAAGTGCAATTGCAATAATATATTTACGGTTTCGTTCAATTGTTTTTCTACTAACTTGGACCATATCCTCAAGCTGTTTAATCGGAAGTCTTTTTTTATCTATTAGTATATTTTTACATTCTTCATTTTCAATTAACATATTTGCAATTGTAATTGCATTTTTACGTGCATCCGCATGTTTAGGGGAATTTTCTACTAAATCACTAAATTTCAGATCATATGTTTTCAAACACTGTTGAAAACGGATAATTTCCTCTTTACGGTGCTCTTCTTCAGACTTCTTTTGGAAGTCTTCAACTGATAGTTCATTAACAATCATATTTCCAGGTGACTCTTCTTCTTGTATGTGACTTGAAAAGTCATAGCTAATATGCTGATTTTTCGATTGTTTTCGGATGTAATCAATGACTCTTCTTTTTATTAAAATTTCTGCGAAGCTAAGTAAAGAGCTCCCCTTTTCCGAAGAATACTTCTCAATTGCTTCATTAAATGATATTAGGCCAATACTAAATTCATCATCTGATTCATGAATATATCGTTTGCACACAGATGAAACAGTTTTTGCAATAAACGGTTTATAAGATTCTATAATTTCATTACGTAAAACCTGATTCCCTTCTTGAATAAGGGTAACGGATTCTTCTAATGTTCTCTTTTTCTTTTTGGCTGTGAACAATAAACCTAACACTACTCCACCTCCTAGAACCCATACAATTATAACATACGCATGTTACTTTGGATTTTCGGGGGTTAAAGTCTTTAGAAAAGATAGCCCCAATTAAGGCTATCTTTTCCTGTCATGAATTATTCTTAGTTGTTATGTCCATGACCTTTTGATTGATGGTCATTTTCATTTTGTCCTTGCTGATCATTTGATTGTTGATCTTCATTTTGTAATTTTACTTCAACTTTTTTTTGTTCCTTTAGATTCTTATATTGTTGGTTAAGCTGCTTAATTTGCTGTCCAATAGCTTTACTAGAATTTTTCACTTGCTCTTTAATATCTTTTCCATGATTTTGTTTAGTAACAGCTGGTGCTTGGTTTTGTTGTTCTGCTTTTACTTGAGTACTGTCTTTTGCATCAGTTGCAGTTCCATTGGTTTCAACAGAAGTTGAAGTTGTTGCTGAAGCTGGCGTTGTGCTTTGGCTTGTTGAAGTTTGGCCTTGTACTGTATTGTTTTGACCAGCTGATTCCTTTGTAAAATGTTCTTCAACCTTTGCTAGTTTTTGGGCTAGCTTTGTATAGCTTTTTTCAATATTCTTTTGTAATGCTGCACGTGCAACTGGATTTTTCACATGTTCTAGAGCAGCTTGTAAAGCAACAATATTTTGTGCTAATGCATTATTAACATCTTGAATTCCTTGATCTTGTGTTGTTCCAGTAGTTGTATCTGAATTTTGCTGATTTTTGTTTGTTTGATCTTGTGAAGTTTGAACAGCTGCTTGTGTACCATCTGTAGTTTGTTTATCAGATTGGTCATCCTTGTTAGCTTCATCTGAATTTTGTTGTTCAGCAATCTTATTAGCATCCTTCATATCATCAAGAGAATTTTGGATTGTTTTTACTGCTTCATCTTGTTTACCATTTGCGAAAAGGGCTTGCGCTTCTGCAAGACGTTCTGAAGCGAAGTTTGACAAAAGCTTAGCTTCTTTAACATCATCAAAAGTAAACGCTAATTCAATTTTTTCAAGAGCTATTTTTGCAAAGTAGAAGAAATCCCCTGGTAATAATGAAGGTGCTGCTTGTGTTTGTGTTTGATCAGTTGTAGTTGTACCTGTTGTGGTAGTTCCTGTTGTATCTCCCGTTGTACCTGTAGTTGTAGATCCAGTTGTATCTGTGCTCGTTGTAGGTGTTCCAGTGCTATTAGTGCCTGTTGTGGTAGTTCCTGTACCATCAGTACCGGTGGAACTTGTTCCAGTTGTATCTGTGCTAGTTGAAGTTGTTCCGGTTGTATTTGTGCTTGTTGTTCCAGCTGTGGTATTTGTTGAAGTTCCGGATTGAAGATTTACTGTTGGTACACTATCTGTTTGATTAGTTGTTCCATCCGCGAATGCCTGGGATGCAGTAAATGTGAACGATCCAGCTAATACCATTGCTAATGCACCTTTTGCGATTTTGTTTAAATGTTTGTTACTTGTTATCTTTATCATCTTGGTCACCTCTTAAGTTATTGTTTCGGCATTTTCACTAAATAATTACGATTGACCAAGAATGATTTGTGGGGGTGATATATATATAGTTTTTCAAAAAAAAAAATTAGCCTCAAAAAAAGAAGGCTAATGTTAACTTCCAAGCTTAGATTTTGAAGCTATGATAAATTTAATCAAAAAGCCAATTCCTAATCCTGGGATTAAGAAAATCATTGGTAAAAATACTGGGCCAAAGTAAATACCAAAAAGGAGTAATTTCGGAGAATACATTAAACCAACTGTTACAAAATAGGCACCAAAAACAAATGGTAAGAAAGAAAACTTCTCATGGGCTGGCATTGCCATTCGAAAGCTATCCCACATCGCAAACATATAGACACATGGATAAAACATGAGCCATTGATAATTGGTTACTAAATGCGCCTTTTCCATTTCCCCTAGAAAGCTATACATAATAGCCTGATTGAAATGGCTGTTTACATTAATGATAAATTCCAGGATGACAAATAAAATCCCTTTAATATAACTCCCCATTAATAATTGACTAAAACCAGGTAAGGCAATACTCCATAAAATTGCTTCTAATTTACTTATCTGTTTCATAGAAAAACCCGTTTCCTTTTGGCATATATGCATAGGATATCCATTATGGGCCAAAAGTAACAGTCGAATATTATTTTCTTTCTTTTTCTGTACTTTTTTTCAAAAGCTGTAAATACATTTTTGCAAAGTAAATCATATCCTTACGTGGCTTGAAATAACTTTTAAATAATTTTAAAAATAATGGATATTTACCATAGTAGGGATACCATTGAATTTCTGTGTTTTTTCTTCCATTATCCTCGATAATTGATTTTTCATGACAAAAATTCCGCAGTCCAGCAGCTCCATGATATCTTCCTATTCCGCTATTTTTTGCTCCTCCAAATGGTAAACCGTGATTTGCAACCGTAACAATCGCATCATTAATGACGACAGCACCAGAAACAAGTTTTGAAGCAACATGCCTTGCCTTTTTTACATCCTTTGTCCAAACACTAGCATTTAATCCATATACCGTATCATTGGCTAATGAAATCACCTCATCTTCCTTTTCAAATGGAATAATCGGTAAAACTGGACCAAAGGTCTCCTCTTGAATAACCTTCATATTGTGTTGAACATTTGAAAGGACTGTTATTGGTAAAAACATGCCTTCTTTCCATTGATCAGGAGGGAGTCCTGCTTCAAGCTTCGCACCTCTATGTAATGCCTCAACAAGTTGTTCTCTTACAATTTGAATTTGTGCAGGAAACGTCATGGAACCAACATCTGCATTTTCATCTATTCCCTGTTTCAGAGTTTCCATTTCTTTCTTTACTAATTGAAGGAATTCATGATACACCGTTTTTTGAACATACAATCTTTCTGCACTCATGCATACCTGACCGCTATTTGTAAAGGCTGCCCATACCGCTCCCTTTGCTGCTCTTTTTAAATTAGCATCTTCAAATACAATCATTGGATCTTTCCCACCGAGTTCTAATGTGGTAGGAATTAATTTTTTAGCCGCTACTTCCTGAATGATTTTCCCTGTTCTTACAGATCCAGTGAAGAAAATATAATCAGGGGTTCCTTCAGTAAAAGCCGCGCCAACTTCTTTTCCACCATGTGCTACCTGCACTACTCCATCAGGTAAACCCGCTGCTGCAAATAATTCCTCCATACATTTACCAACGAGTGGAGTGATCTCTGAAGGCTTTAATATAACAGTATTACCTGCTGCCAATGCACTAACAACTGGCACCATAGCAAGCTGAAGCGGATAATTCCAAGGTGAGATAACTAGGACTACCCCTCTTGGCATATATTCAATAAAAGATTTTTTCCCCATCAGCAGGAGAGGTGTTTTCACTGTTTTCCTTTTTAATCCTTTTTCTGCATGCTTACAAATATGTTCAATTCCATCTAGAGTAGGCATAATATCAGCAACAAGTGCTTCAGTCAGAACTTTCCCAGTATTATCTGAAATCGTTTTGGCTATTTCCTCCATATGTAGAGCCATATATTCCTTTAATGTTCTTAAATAATGGAGTCGATTCGAAATAGATAATGCACTCCACATTTGGAAAGCTGACCTTCCTTTTTCATAGAAGGTGGTTACCTCACTTAATGGAGTCTCTTCAATTTCACCTATTTGTTTCCCTGTAGCGGGGGAAAACATAGGGAGTCTTTTTTGCGTTGAATGCACATTCATTCACCACACTTCACAGGATTTTAATTTGATAGTGCTGATTCTCCTTATTTCTACTATAAAATGCGACCATTTCGCGCACCCCTTCTTTAAAATCAGGGCAGCTAATACCGGAACCCATTAAATCATTTTGCACTTCTGTACAATCAAATTCACCTTTCCAAGTAAAATAATCCAAAGCCTCTTTTTCAACCTTAAGAAATTTTCTTAATGGTCTAATTGAAAGACCCCATTTTGCCATGGTCAATGGTAAGGTTCCTTTTGGCACTTTATTTGTTAATTCCTTCATCAGCATTTCATATAGGTCGGAAACGCTGTAGGGATTAGGATCTGTTAGATGATAGGTTTTATTTGCCCCATCATCCAAGAAACTTAAATATGTTGTTGCTTGAATAATATAGTCAATTGGAACAAGATTTACAACTGAATTACTTTTTCCCAACCTTGGCATGATAGGTAAAAAACGTAGCCTATCTAAAAAATTCAATATAAAATAGGGTCCATCAAACTTTACTGTTTCGCCGGTCTTCGAGTGACCTTTTACAATGCCTGGCCTAATAATTGTCACTGGTACGACCTTTTTTAATTCCTCTACAAGCTGCTCTGCATAATATTTCGTTTCTTCATAAAAATTTTTAAAGCTGGCAGGAAGAATTAATTCATGTTCATATAATTTCCCTTCTCGAGTTCCTGCTACATAGGCAGTACTAAAATATGTATATCTTTTTAGATGAGGCAGTTTCTGAACCCACTGGTTAACATTTTCAGTCCCTTTAACATTTACTTCGTAAGCAATGTCTTTTGGTACAGCTAAATCATATATTGCGGCAAGATGAAAGACGTGAGTTATTGTTTCTTCAAGTATTTTTTGAGTTTCCTCCAAAATAGAAAGAGCAGGCATCGTAATATTTCCTTCTATTATCATAAAAGAACTTTCCGGCAAGTCAAATTCCTTCATAATGACCTTCTTTTCCATCCTTGCTTTTTCCATCATACCAGGTAAAACAAGAACAGCAACAACCCCTTTTCGATTGTTTCTTTGCAAGACTTCTCTTATAAGCTGATTACAAATGAAACCTGGAAATCCCGTGAAAAAATAACCCTTTTCCATTTTCTCTCCCCTTTACCAGTTACGCTTACATTCATTGTAAGCATCGGTAAAAGCATCCGTCAATCATTTACTGAATGTTCTGGAAAATGGTTTTTGTATGTTCCGCGGAAGCTTCAGTTTTTAGCGGAAAAATACTTTGAAGTTTGTATTAGAAAAACTTGGCGTTCGCCAAGTCCTTAGGTGGCGAATGCCTTAGTTTTTCTTATGCGATTTAAGAGTTGATTTCAATAACGGAAGTTAACACGCTATAGTGCTTTAATAAAGTTAAACTTTCCTATAAGCTAAAAAAAACTGCGCCTCCCAATCAATTGGGGGTGCAGTTTCATTTTAATCATGCATATCCATTGGATTATAAAGCTTAACAGCCGTGTTTTTCTCTTGGAACCATCTAAGAGCAAAATCATTTTCAAAAAGAAACACGTACTGGCCAAACCGATCACGTACTAGCAGGCTTCTAGAGCTAGATAGATTTTCATCTACTTCTTCTCCTTCAACCCATCTAGCTATTTTTGAGCCAAAGCGTTCCATATAGACATCAGCATTGTATTCGTTTTTCATTCGATGCTCGAACACTTCAAATTGAAGTTGGCCAACTGCACCAAGAAGATATTCATCCATTTTAACTGTTTTAAATAACTGAATGGCTCCTTCTTGAACAAGCTGCTCGATTCCTTTATAAAATGATTTCTGTTTCATAACATTTTTTGCTGTTACTCGGACAAATAATTCTGGTGTAAATTGAGGAAGTCTTTCAAATTGAAAATTATCCTTTCCAATTGTTAATGTATCCCCAATTTGATAAGTGCCCGTATCATATAATCCAATAATATCTCCGGTTACTGCTTCATCCACCGTGCTTCTCTCTTCAGCCATAAAGGAAGTAGATTGAGAAAGCTTCAGCTGTTTACCGATTCTCGGTATATTGACCGTCATTCCACGTTCGAACTTTCCTGAACAAACACGTACAAAGGCAATTCTATCCCGATGGGCAGGATTCATGTTGGCTTGGATTTTAAAAACAAAGCCTGAAAATGTTTCCGAAAGAGGATCAATGGTACCAATCGTAGAATTCCTAGGTTTTGGTGGTGGAGCAAACTGCAAATACGTTTCCAAAAAGGTTTGTACACCAAAATTAGTCAAGGCACTACCAAAGAAAACAGGTGTTAAGGTACCTTGTTCTATCTTTTCTTCAGAGAATTCATTTCCAGCTTCTTTTAATAATAGTATTTCTTCTATTGTCTGGTCATACAGGCCTGATTCTTTTAATGAGTGTACCCCATCAATTTCACCATCATCATTAAGTGGGATAAATCTTTCATCCTCTTCAACACGAAATTGTTCAATACGATTATAAAAACGATCATATATTCCTAAAAATTCTTTTCCCATACCAATTGGCCAGTTCATTGGATATGATTCAATTCCTAAAACTTCCTCAAGTTCTGCTAAAAGCTCAAGAGGCGGCTTTCCTTGGCGGTCCAGCTTATTCATGAAAGTAAAAATAGGAATCCCACGCATTTTACAAACTTTAAAAAGCTTTAATGTTTGTTCCTCAATACCTTTAGCGGAATCAATAATCATCACGGCACTATCCACTGCCATTAGAGTACGATACGTATCTTCACTGAAATCCTGGTGTCCAGGGGTATCTAAAATATTGACCTTAAAGCCGTCAAAATCAAATTGCATAACACTGGATGTAACAGAAATTCCACGCTGCTTTTCAATTTCCATCCAGTCACTTGTAGCAAATTTTCCAGTCTTTTTGGCTTTTACGGTTCCAGCATCTCGAATTGCTCCACCAAATAATAATAATTTTTCCGTTAAAGTCGTTTTACCGGCATCTGGGTGGGAAATAATCGCAAATGTCCGGCGCGACAATACTTCGTCCTTAAATTGCTTACTCATTTTGTCTTCCTCTCTTTTAATTGAAAAAACAAAGAATTTACCCTTTTAGTGGTAAATTACCGTTTTTCTTTTATATTAATGAAATTTTAGTCCATAACTTCAATATTATATGTCTCTTCAAAACTTTGCAATCCTTGTTAAACAAAACTTTAAATTTTGCCATCCAGTTATTTTCCATTGCTTCCCACAACCTAACTCCCCTATTTCCCTTTATAATAGATACATACTCTGTCATAAGGGGATGAAATATTTGAACAAAAGTGAAAAGGTTATTTCTAAATTTATTCCACTAATTTTGGTGTTCTTACTAATAATTGCAGGTACAATATGGGCTGTTCAGGCAGCTAGCCATGAAACCTCCATACCTTTTTCCTCAATGGAAAAATTAATTCAAGCACAACATGGAAAAACTGTCACACTTACGGAGCAGGCTGATGGAAGTATCCATCTAACAACAAAGGATGGTAAATATGTTTCCAATGTTCCACCAAACAGCCAAATGGTAGATAAGCTTGTTCAGAAATATAAAATTGACTACTCTTTTTCGGATAGTAGCCGTTATGGAAAATGGATAATGGGCGGTATTATATTGTTCTTAACAGCCGCTGCTTTTGTCCTTCAGAAAAAAAAGGGCGGATTCGGTCTTTCTAATACGATGAAACATAGTATTTCAAAGATTAAGGATCTTCCTTCTATCCGTTTACAGGATGTTGGAGGTCTTGGAGAGGAAATGAAAGAAGAAATAATGCAAGCACTCTTTATTCTAAAAGAACCTGAACGTTCTATTAAAATGGGAATAAAACCTCCAAAAGGGATTCTTTTATATGGACCTCCTGGAACCGGTAAAACATTACTAGCACAAGCTATTGCTCATGAATTAAATGCTTCCTTCTTTTCAACAAGTGGTTCAGCCTTTAATGAATTATTTGTAGGTGTAGGTGCAAGCCGTGTTCGATCTTTATTTCAAAGTGCAAGAAAAGCAGGTCCTGCGGTCATTTTTATAGATGAAGTGGATGCACTTGCTGGTCGAAGGAAGGCCCATGGTGGAGAAGAAGCCGAAAAAACATTAACAGAGCTTCTCGTACAGCTTGATGGCGGCCATTCAAATGACGGTATTCTTTTCATTGCGGCTACAAACCGAAAGGATATGCTTGATGAGGCATTCCTACGGCCTGGACGAATTGACTTTTCCTTTAATGTTCCGCTTCCAGATACAAAAGGAAGAAAAGAAATTATTGACATTCATACAAAAGAAAAGGCCCTAGCTGATAATGTCTTGAATAGCCTAGATGATCTTGCAGAAAGCACCTCTGGTTTTTCTGGTGCAGAGTTAAAATCACTGTTTGAAACAGCAAGTCGTAGGGCTGTTCGAAATGGTAAAGATGTCATTGAAAAAAGTGATCTTGACTATGCACTTGATCGAACCATTTTAGGTAGTACTTCTCGATCACTTAAGGATCAAGAAACGAAACGTCGTGTTGCTATTCATGAGGCGGGACATGCGATTGTGGCATCTTTAACGAAGCCTGGTTCAGTTAGAAAAGCAACCATCATTCCGCGTGGTGAAGCATTGGGCTATGTTGCTCCTATACCAAAAGAGCTTCATTTATCTACAACCAGTGAGTTGCTTGACCGTGTTAGCATGGTTCTTGCAGGTGGGGTTGCCGAAAGATTATTTCTTGGAGAACACAGTATCGGTGTAAGCGGTGATGTTCAACAAGCCAAACATATTATCGAACAAATGGTGGACACAGGAATGGTTCAAGACGGCTTTACCTTAACATTTAATAAGCAGGATAAAGAAACGAAAATGCAAGAATTATTTCAACAAGCATTAGAAAATGCCAATGCCCTTATACAAGATCATGAAGAAAGGTATTTACAATTGGTCGATGCTTTATTAAAGAAGGAAACACTAGAAGGCTCAGAAGTGGAAAAAATCGTTTGTGGTTCACTTGTAAATGCCTAAAAGAAGAGATCTCAGGTGATGACAAATCACCAGAGATTTTTTTATATTCATTTTTTATGGGTAAAATAAAAATAACTTATCCTTAACAAAGGGATGTGAAAATTTGATTAACAAAAGAAAAATAGAGTTGGAAAAGGAGCAGCAAAAATATGAAGAAAAAGCAAAAGACTTTATTCAATCCCCTGAAAAGATGGAAAAACTTCTAAAAACGGCCTTTGAAAAAGCCTTTAGTATGAAAGGCTCTTTAAAGGAATCATGGGAAAGATTGCTCCTTTTCATTGATCTTATAAAGGCATATAAAAATAGAGAATATCGGGATGTATCTACAGGCACCATTTTAACAGTGCTTGGAGCTATCATTTATTTTGTTTCCCCACTTGATTTAATACCAGACTTCATCACAGGTCTGGGGATGTTAGATGACGCAGCCGTCATCCATTTTGCGATAAAAAAAATCGGTCCTGAATTAGATGCCTTTCAGGAATGGAAAAGAACAAATACCTGATAAAAACGAAAAGGAAAAAGTGGGAATCCCCACTTTTTCCTTTTTTCTACCATCTAAAACAAGCTGCACCCACAATGATTAATAGGATGAATAGCACTACAATTAAAGCAAAGCCTCCGCCAAATCCATAGCCTCCATATCCATATCCACCACAGCAACCACCGTACCCGCCATATCCATACATAATTGTTAACCTCCTATTTTTTAATAAAATCCTCCGAAGCCCCATGATGCCCCGATAATAATTAGCAAGATAAACAATACAACTAAGAGGGCGAAACCGCCGCCAAAACCAACTGCAGCTCCCATTTTCATAACCTCCTTTATTTAATTCTATATATCCTATTCACCTATATGAAAATGTGCAATACACCCAAATCCAAATTTCTGAATTGGAAAAGCCCATTTGTACAAAAAAGATGGATAATACTTATAAGTAAAAAGGACATTCTCAAAAACGAACAAAAAAGCCCAACATTATTTGTTGGACTTTCAATTAAACCACCAATTTAGGAAAATAGAGGCTAAAGGTTGTTCCTTGGTCTGGTGTTGATTCAACCTCAACCCTGCCACCCATTGATTCGGTAATTTTGTAGGCAGAGGCAAGACCCAATCCTGTTCCATTTACTTTACCTGATGGAAGTGGCTTGCCAAGCTTATGAAGAATATTGGATGGTATTCCAATTCCATTATCTTCAATTACAATATAGACTTCCTTAAGCATTTCGTGTAAACAAATATTCACACGGCCTTTTTGTTTACATGCCTCGATTGCATTTTTTATTATATTTAATAAAGCAAACCGTAATAAAGAAGGATCACCTTTAATTAAAATTTCTTCTTCCGCAGTAGATGTATAAATGAGATCAACCTGATGCATGGTTGCATATGATTTCATTAACTCGGCCACTTGTTCTAGTTCAGTTGAAAAACAAAAATTCTCTTGTTCATCCCACTTTTCTCCCATAAATGCTAGATACTGTTCTAGAGAGCGTTCCGCCTGTTGCAATTCATTCCTTGTCTGAACTAAATAATAGGTTTGTTTGGTTGATAATGGTTCTTCCTCAATTAAGTTCAAATAACCCTTTGCAGATTTTAGTGGAGAGACCATTTGCTGTGATATATATACAAGTAAATGGTTGATTGTATGATTTTTCTCAAACTGTATGACCTTTTCAGTCATCAATTCAATTTCTCTCATTGAATTCTGGAGGTATAGGGCCATCCATAAGGTTAAATAGTTTAGCAGAGAAAACCAAGCCCATAAAGTAATTTCACGTGGAGTAAAAGAATAATCATCTAAAAATTGGGTTCCTAAAGCAAAAACAAGAAGTGATATCGTTAATAAAATATACGGGTATGTTTGTCTCTGCCTCTCTCTCCATTTATCAGCCCGAGGAAGAATGATGCGAAAAGCAATGAGTAATATAACTGTCATGGTTACTCCGCCCAAATAAAACCCAATTCCTCCAATGATATACCGATAAATGATAAGCACAAAAGAAAGAGAGACTCCTACCCAGTACCCACCATATAAAAAAGCTATAATTAATGGAATAAAACGAAAATCTAAAATATACTCCTTGTTTATGGCGACTGGAAAAGTCATACAGATAATAATCGAAATGCCGCACAGTACAGCGAAAGCAACCCTTTGATCGTCTTTTTGGGCAAATTTCTTCCTAAAAAAAGATTGAAATAATACCATTGGAAACAAAATACAAAAAATTTGCAATAACCATAAACCTATATATGAAGGTACAATTTCCAAAAGGTATACCTCCTTTCTTATTACTATTAGTTTACTCAAAATGGAAGGAAGTAGCTATTAAAAATGTCACATTTTGTTCAATTATTTGACAAAAAATTAATTTATATATTTAAACCTAAGCACAGCAAAATAAAAATAAAAAAACAACAGCATTTTTAAGATGCTGTTGTTTCAGATTGTCGACAAAAGGCATCGAAAGCAAGCTCTCGATGCTTTTTGTCATTTTTTATAGGAATTGTAGGAGAAAAGGTTGATTTCCGCTCCAGGTGCTTGCTTTCCGGGGGGCGTTCGCCGAGCCCTCCTCGTCGCA
>JAUZPL010000043.1 GCA_030705955.1 Bacillota bacterium
ATTTTGGGGGATTACAACCCCGAGGCAGGTGCATGGATCCGATTCAATCCTTTAGATGGAAAAGGCGTAAAAAATGAGAATGTCACTGAATTTCGATATGCATTAGTTGAGTCCGACACCATGGATTTAGAAAAACAAAATGCGATTATGCGAGAGTTAGAGCTGCCAATTGCTGTTCTTGTGTACAGTGGAAAAAAGAGTATCCATGCAATTGTTAAAGTCGATGCTTCTAATTATGAAGAGTATCGGAAGCGTGTTGATTACCTTTATGACGTTTGTAAAAAGAATGGATTAAATATTGATAGCCAAAATAGAAATCCATCTCGTTTATCTCGTATGCCAGGTGTAGAGCGCAATGGTAAAAAACAATTCATCATCGATATTAATATCGGTAAAGCCAATTGGGAAGAATGGCATGAGTGGATTGAAGGAATTAACGATGATTTACCAGATCCTGAAAGTTTAACTGATTATTGGGACCATATGCCGGAGTTATCTCCACCATTAATCGAAGGATTGCTTAGACAAGGCCATAAAATGCTAATGGCTGGACCGTCAAAAGCTGGGAAATCTTTTGCATTGATTGAGTTATCCATCGCAATTGCTGAGGGTGTCAAATGGCTAGCTTGGCAATGCACGAAAGGAAAAGTCCTGTATGTCAACTTAGAGCTAGACAGAGCCAGTGCGCTACATCGATTTAAGGACGTTTATCAGGCATTAGGATTAAGGCCTAACAACATCATGAATATTGATATTTGGAACTTACGTGGGAAGTCCGTACCGATGGACAAGCTAGCCCCGAAATTAATTAGGCGGGCCCAAAAGAAAAATTATATTGCCGTAATCATTGACCCAATTTATAAAGTCCTAACAGGTGATGAAAATAGCGCAGATCAAATGGCTCACTTTACAAATCAATTCGATAAAATCGCCACAGAATTGGGCTCTAGTGTTATATATTGTCACCATCACTCTAAAGGGACACAAGGGAATAAGAAATCAATGGATAGAGCAAGTGGTTCTGGTGTATTTGCCCGGGATCCAGATGCCTTAATTGATTTAGTAGAGTTAGATATTACGGATGCTTTAATCAAACAGCAGGAAGGTGCAATAGCTGCTGGCATTTATTCTAATGCAATTAAACAAGTCAACTACGACTACTTTGATGAGCATGTAGGCTTAGATGATCAACAAAGCGTTACCCAAATGAATACACATGCAAAACGTGTTTTATCCCCTGAACATTTACAACAAGTAGAAACAGAGATTACTAGAGCAGTACAAAGTGTCCGTATCCGTTCTGCATGGAGAGTTGAAGGAACGTTACGTGAATATCCAAAGTTTAAACCAGTTAATATGTGGTTTCAGTATCCAGTGCATAAAGTCGATGATACTGGTTTCTTAAAAGACATTCAGCCGGAAGGAAACATTCCACCCTGGAAGAAGGCAACAGAAAAGCGTAAGGACAAAGCAAAAGAGAAACAAAAAAGCAAAGCAGAAGAGTTTGAAGATGCAGTGAATAATTGTAAAGCTGGCGAGCCTCCTACTAAAAAAGAAGTAGCTGAATATTTAGATGTATCGAAAGACACGGTATCCAGATATATGCGGCAACATGGTGGTTACATCGTTGATGTTAATAAAGGGTATGTAATTGTAAAAAAGGAGGAAACACAGGATGAAGGTTAATGAACTTATTAAAAAATTATCTAATTTCCATGCTGACTTGGATGTGAAGATAGCAGGTATTTTTAATGCTGATATAGCTCCAAAAGCGGATGACTGGTCTGAAGATGAGAACTTTAGAGAAGCAGAAAGTGGCGATTTCGATATCTACTCCGAGGAGACAAAAGGCAACGAAGAAGTCGTTATTCAATTTTTCATATAGTCATAAACGAATGTAGGTTATGTAAAAAGTATGGTCATGCATAAGGGTAGGTTTTTGCATATAGGGTATGTAAAAACATAGTCTTGCACACTGCATATAGGGTATGCAAAAGAAAAAAATAACGTTCGTGCATAGGGTGCGCATGACCATACACGTATCTTGCACACAGGGGGGGTGCGCAACACCATTATATAAATAATAAAAGTATGTAAGGGGGGTGTAGCTGTCCCCCCCTTACATACCATTCATGTATTTATACCGGCGAACAAAATCCAAAAATAGAATATGACCATGGAATTAGAAAAGTTAAGGATGTGATTGCGGAGTAGGAGGCAATGATTTTGTGCAGAGTTGAGGAAATGTCACAGATGGGTTAAAAATCTGATGCTAGGATGCAAGAGGGAGGGAATCCCTATTGGAACAAGATGATATTAAATCAGAAAATGATTCTGTGGCGGAAATTGGGATATACGAGCTTATAGGCTACGCTACAGCCGTCAAAAGATACCAAAAGATGTCACTGGAACGTAAAGAATTTTTTAAGTCCTTATATCAAATGGCCTCTCCTTTTATCACTGGAGTTGATTACGACGAGGGACATATGTTTGTTTTAGGCCGAAGAACGGAGTCGATCGCTTTACAGATTATCGATGAGAAAAGATTGTACGATGCAAGGTTAGGCAAAGAGCGAAGGAAAACAGAAATGTTTGAGCGGGCTATGTCATATTTAGACGAAATGGAGCGCGAGGTGATCCGGATTAGATATCAAGCTAAGAAGGATGAAACAACGATCACCCTAGCTGAGTTTTATAGACTGGTAGCGAGGTCTGAAAAGAAACTGATTAAAAATTTAACAAATGAAAGTCAAAAACGTCTTAATGAGATGCGAAAAACATTACTGCAGGAATCGTCCCTCAACAAGGCACCCATCAAGGTATGTAGGGAAAAAATAAGAATTACGGAACCTTATAACGAAAGAAGTACACCTAAAAGTGTAGAAGCATAAACCCCATTTTCGGAGGGATTGCAAATGAAAAAATATTTTGCAAATGCATATTTCAGACATAAAGAAAAAGCTATTGAACCCGGACAGATTCTAGAAATATCAGAGCAGCTGGCTGAACGTTTCGGAGATCAAATTATCCCCATCGAAGATGATGAAATCGAAGGTTTAAAAGTTATTCGATTGGAAGACGGGAAGAAAGTTAAAGCCAATTTTAAAGATAATCTTGAAGAGGATCAATATAAAAAGATTTCTGTTATTTTTGACGGTGAAATGCATGAAGTTGAGTTAAATCTTAAAATTATTAGGCAAGCAGCTAAAGATTATATCAAGAAAGAGGAACTTTCCGAAATGGAATTACTTATAAAAGATATTTTGGCTGACCATGAAAAATGGAAGGAGAAGAAAGCTGTTAATTAAAGAGTAGGAACCTTTCAGAACAAACCATAGTTGTTAATTACAAAGGATGATGAGTTTTTGATGGATAATCGTGTAAAAAAGAAAGGATGCCAAAAGTGAAAAACACGCTTAGGGATTTAAATAACCATCTTTTTGCACAACTTGAGCGTTTAGGTGATGAAGAAATAGAAGGTGAAAAATTAGCAGAAGAAATCAAAATAGTTGACGAGGTGAATCATATGGATAATTTATCGTCAAGCGCGGGCAATGAGGAACGGATTGCAGAATACGAAAAATTGAATGCGTTAATGGAGGCTTTCATTAATGAAAAAGGGTTGAGTGAAGAGTTTCTTTTCTATTCCAGGACGGTAATACAAGAGTTTTTAGATAGCCAGTAACCAGAGGATTGCTTTGTGAAAATGAGGTAAAAAGTTTTTACCCCACTAGAAATCTATTTATATCAAAGTGTTTTCATAATTCGTAACAAAATATACATTATGAAAGTTAAAGGAGGAGATAATTGTGGCCCCTGAAACGATAAAAAAATCAGTTGAAGATTTCCCAAAACTACTTATCAAGAAAGAAAAACTTCAAAAAAGGCTAATACAGGTAAGCGGGAAAGATTTTGAGCAAGAAATGGCAATCACACAACGTTTAGAGTCAGTAGAACAACTAATAGAGCTTATTGATAATTCAGTTTTTGGGGATGAAATTTTAACATGAATAAGGGCTTGGAAAAGTAAGAGTTCTAAAAACAAAAGTGAATTTGGTCTAAAAAAGGAGTGATTTTTTGGGAAACTACCGAATTGCATTGAAAAATAGACTGATTGAATTGCTTGGAGAATAAGCAGTGAAATGCCAACGGGCTCCTCCATATAATTAATGTTAACATTAATATTAATGACAATAATAATATTTTTATTGATGTATATATCAATGTTGATAATGTTTGTATAAGTGGCCAAAACATTCTTTTGATGAACAAAAATGGAGTGATTAAATTGGAAAATACACACGACCTTGATTCTTCAATGGAAGTTGAAATTACGAATCTCGTATTAAATATTATGAGGTCATTCGTAAAAGCGAAGGAATGTAATGAAGAGTTCATTGCGTATTTTGAGGATGCTGCTATGGAGTATTTTGATACTTTTTATCAAGATCCGAAAGATAATCAGCGGATTTACCAACAATTCTTAGAATACGCAAAAAAATATGGGTTAACTAATCGCTAACACCGATGCCAATATGAGAGGTGAGCAAAATGGCAAAAGATTTTTATCAATTTATAAAGAAAAAAGATGGCGTAATTAAGATTGAACATATCGCCAAACGTTTCCCCAATATATCCAAAGAAGAATTCCTTTTAGGAGTGGGGAAGTGGTTAGACGATAAAGGAATGGAACACGCAGAAAAGCTTAAAGCCTTAGAAGCGATGGATATTTGGTGGAAGTATCATGTTGAGAATTACAGAAATACGAGAAAGTGGTATCAAAGTAAAAAGTTTTTAAAAGGATTGGAGTGAGAATATGTCTGGAACTTCTGCATTAGATGTAATCAAACAATATATGGTTAGTCTTGGTTTTAGTGTGGATAAAACTAGTTTCGATTCAGCGACAAAAACCATTGATTCAGCAGGAGAATCACTTGCTAAATTAGCAGGAGGTACAGTGAAACAGTTTGCTATTGCAGGTGTAGCCGTTACCTCCTTTTTCACAACAGCTATTGTAGGTATGGCCAAGTTCTTAAACGGCTTGGGCAACGCTCAAATTCAATATGAAATGCTAGCAAGGCAATTGTGGACCACAAAAGAAAATGCTGAAGCTTTTGATACCACATTGAAAGCAATGGGAACGAACCTTCAACAATTGTATTTGTCACCCACTCTCATGCAACAATTCCAGCAGTTACACAGCCAGGCATTTCAAATGATGCCACCTGCTGAGTTTCAACAACAGATGCAGTTTATTCAATCCATAACATTTGAATTTAAGAGAATGAAACTAGAAGGGACCTATGCCCTTCAATGGATTGGATACTATTTCATCAAGTATATGGCTGGTCCGATTACCAGTATTCAAATGACATTGCACGGTATTAACGATACCATCATTAAAAAAATGCCATATTGGACAAAAGTGGTAGCAGAAGTAATGAGTTGGTTTGGTCAGTTTGGGGTTACTGCGGTTGAGTCAATTAAAGGGATTGCTCAAGAGTTTAATAATATAGGGGACAAGATACCTCAAAATATAAAATTAATTGGTTTAGCTATAGCGGCATTGGGTGTAATTGCTTCAACTGGACCAATTGGAAAAATTATACTCGGTATCACAGCAATAGGGTTAGCAGTAAATGACTTTTTGACTTATATTCACGGCGGTAAATCAGAATGGGGTTCATTTTGGCAAAAATTGATTGATTTTTATAACAAACTCAAAGATCCAGTTGTAATCAATATTTTTAGAAACACCATGAAAGTAGCGTTTAATGCTATCTTATTTGCCATAGACGAAGTGATTATCGGGGTAAAGAATTTTTATAAGGCTCTTGAACAAAATGGTGCTATTAACAATGTAAAAAAGACCTTTCAAAATACATTTAGCATCATTGGTACACTAACAAAGAATGCTTCAAATTGGTTTAAGTCCATGTATAAGGCTTTAAATCAAACCGGAGTATTAAAAAGTCTTTCTAATGATGTGTTATCACTATTTAAGGGGATTTCTAAGGTCGAGGTAGCCTTTACTGGGTTAATTAAAAAAATATTGGGTTTAAAAGGAACTCAATCCGCGATAAAGAATGTTGGAGATTGGCTTATTACTTTTATTGTAAAAACACTTGATGTAATTGATTCGTTTATTAAATCAATCACTTCAGGACTGAATGCATTGGCAGACCTATTTCAGGGCAAATGGGGAGATATGTGGAAAAATCTCGGGGATATTTTTACGAAGGATGCAGCCCCTATAACAAAAGGACAGAGTTATATTTATCCTAGCTCTACTAATCACCACACTAATAATAGTAGCAAGGTGACAGTTAATAATACGAATAACATTTACGGATCTGATCCAAAAGCAACAGCTTCTGCAGCCACCAATAACTTAACGACCGTCTTAAGAAATACAAAAGGAGTGATTTATTAATGTCATCTCCTATTCTTGATTTAAATGCAAGTAATATTAAATCACACGTATACACAAAGACAAACATTGGCGGTTGGTTTTTTGATGCATGGATCAAGATGACTCATACGACTACCCTAACTATTACTGATCAACCGGTGCAATCAGGTGCTTCTTTAACGGACCATGCCTTTTTGCAACCAAGGGAACTTCAAATGGATATCGGGATGTCGGATGTGGCAACAAGTTTCATTCCTGGTCAATTTCAAAGTCAATCGAGATCTTATACAGCCTACAGGGTGTTATTAGACTTGCAAAGACTAAGAGTGCCTATCCAAATTACTACTCGACTAAACGTATATGAAAATATGTTGGTTGAAGTGATTTCAGCTCCAGATGACTTTACGACTTTGTACGGAATGAAATGCACTGTAACATTTAGAGAGGTTTTGGTCGCCAACGTTAAAACGGTTAAAATAAGCGCCAGACCTAAAGTGACGAACACAGCAAACGGTGGTTCTCCATTAGCGGTAACTCCAAATCAAAGTATAGCTTATCAAACAGACCGACTATTACATGGTGGCTTCTGAGGAAAACAAAGGGAATCAATTGTTTAGGAGAGGGGCAAAAATGTCCCTTTTTCTAAACGTAATACGGATTAGGTTTAAAAAGTAATAGTATAAGATCAACTAATATTCCAATTCCCATTAATCCCATTGTAAAGAAATAAATTATACCCGTAACAATTTTACCTTCATAAAACCGATGTGCGCCAAGCCATCCAAATAAAAGACACAATATGATAGAAAGCCATTTGTTTTTGGGTTTTCCAGTTGCAAACGTATTAACATTACTATTTGTATTATTGTTATGTATAACGATGTTTGGGTTTATGTTATTGCTTTTTAATTCTTCAACTTGTCTCCCACAACTAGTGCAAATCACAGCATCTACAGGAATTTTTTCAGCACAATATTTGCAAAACTTTGTTTGAGTTTGAACCGTCACCATTCTTTTCACTCTCCATACAGAATTTTCCTTTATTTTACAACATTGTCCGAATTAATAATATACAATTGGAAATTTTTAATTAAAAATAGTGTGAAAATTTTTGGGGTAGCTGCTGGAGTTGGGATGAAATGACGGGCATATTTCAAGGAAGTAAAGTAGTAGTTTTAACATATCGAAATGATAGTAAAGGGAACATCCAAAGCGGCTACTCCTTTTTATAAGATATGAATGTCCTTTTTATTTATGCTAACGTTAATATTAATGTTAACAATTATATTGAAACTAATATTACTGTTAATAATAATGAATTCGCAACATAACATCACTTTTGTATTCCAGGGAGGGTTTTTATGTTTAGGTTTTCATCTGTTAAATTGATTAATAACTTAAAGCCGTACATCATTCTTAGAAAGCCTAGAAGGCGAATTTTAAGGATTTAGTGTTCTGGAGTAACCTTCCATGCAGGAACCACAATTTGGAGAAAAATAAGAGGGTTTGAGAGTGGATAATTTTATGATTTCAAATGAGATTGATGAACAAATCAAAATCATTTATGACGATGCCCATATACGGTTTAAAATGGCTGAATTACATATGGACATCTAGGTTGTTTTAACTAAACGAAAAGGAGTGTTAAGGTGCAACTACAACGGTCAGTGAGGGATCCCCCAAACACCGGCGACTTCAATAGGTGTAGGGAGACAAGTGAAGGAACAAATAATATACCCTAAACGGATGGATGTGGAATTATGGCATACGAAAGTTTTAAAAATAAATTGGCAGTTCGCCGTAAACGCAGGGAACAAATCACCAGTATCAATAAAAGCATGAATAATCTAAACCTGGCATTAAATGGATTGGTTGCAAGAAAAACATCTATGGATGCCAATCCTGTGAGAAAGCAAAAAATTTCAGATCTTTCTCAAAAGATTCAAGAACTTTCTAAGATGGTCTATACGTTGGCTAAAGAGAAAGGAATTCAAGTAGATGATGACATGCATGAGTTGGACAAAGAACTCGATGACGAATTAGCCAAATACGGATATTCTCAAGAGAAACCTGGAACTTTTTCTTTTTCCGACCAAGAGAAAATGCATACCGTTCCTGCAAGAGAAATGACAGGGGATTCCTCTTATGATCGATACGGGAATCTTGGGAAAGAGATCGCACGCAAGTATAATCCGCATTACAAAATGTGATGTTTTTTGAACTCATCAGGAAAACTTTTCAAAATAAGGGTGTTGCAATAATGCAACACCCTTATTTTAATTAGAGTATGTTTTCTGTTTTGCTTGTTCGCCCAAGAATTTCATTATCCTTTTTTTACAAATTTAGATCTTGGCCAAAGAATCGAGTAATTAACTTTCCCATTGCTACTAGAATAATTAAAGATACTTAAATATGGCCTTTTATCTTTATCATCCAAGAGTAAATTTGCTATTAATCCAGTATTCTGGAGCGTTTGTGCAATTGATGGTTTTTCAGCAAATACATTAACTGATAACACAGTTTCTAGATCAATTTGATCAATTCCTGGAATATCTTCTCTTAGATAGATTCGATTGTTTTCATCCGGAATAGCTGAACTTGAAACGCTAAAAATAGGTGGATTGGCTTCTAGTAATTTTAATAACCTTTTATCTAGCTCCGAATTAACCTTATTGTCTACCCGGTATTTAATATATATTGGACCACCAATAGCAATTAACAGGCCAAAAACGGCTATTAATATACTAAAAACAGACAATAAAATTGTAATAACGTATTGCATATTGGAATTATTTTGTTGAATCATTTCAGATAAGTCATTTATTTTTTGAACCATTTGATCATGAGTCATATCATCATCTCCTACCAGTATGAATAATTCGACATATCAGGATTTCAATCCTGCTAATAAGCGATATTGCACCTTTTCGGATAAGCTGGAGATTAATGAATAAGGTTATTGTAACCCATAAGGTATATTTTTTGGGCACAGCAGGAGAAAGGATTGGTAATATTTAATTTTATATTTAGGAGATGATAGTAAAAATGGATAAAATAATATGCAGTAAATGTGGGTCAGAATATTCGATTAGAAAAATTCACTATCCAGTGAGAGATACGGACACTGTAGATTGTGTGGTTTGTGACGAAGTTTTGAAAAGCTGGCGTAAAAGCACTACTGCTTATACTGCAAAATTAGAAGTTAGAAGAGTAAATCATTTAAAACCACCTAAATAAAAGGTGTTTTTTTAAACTACAAAACTCAGGTTATGTAGGGAATTCAAAATAAACCTTTTCCAATTAAACATATTTGTTATTTGCATTCGTATCTTGCCGATATGAATCTTAATGCCAATGTATAAAAACATGTATAAAAGATATTTTGTAGAATGCTGTTTTAAAGCTATTTATAATAAAAGCGGCGTTCACTAAATACACATTTAACGAACATTAAATTGGGATTTTTGGATATAAATTCACAATTTTGTATTTTTTATTTATATATGTGCAATTTAAAACGGAAGAGCCCTTAAAGGCTCTTATTTGTTAATTAAATTGGGATTGCCTTTTTTCTGGTATAAACAGATATACAAGATAAACAATAATCAGCACAGAATAAAACATAAAATACATATTTTGATTATAATGCCCAAAAAAATTCATTCCGTCCCATACCATGTGTGCGATTACTGCTGGCAGGATAGATCTATAGTAAAAGGTTGCAAATATAAACGGGATATGTCCTAACCCTATAGCTAGTACAGCTGTTAATGGACTTTGAAAAGCATGTAGGAAACCAAATATCATCGATGTCATTATGAGGGAAAAAACAAATTTCCTTAATCGGCCCTTAGTCAATAAAGAATATAAACCAATAAAGGTTAAAACACATAAAAACTCTTCAGCTAACCCTATTAAAGGTAAAAGTGAATTTAATTGTAAATATTGCTTTCCTGTATATACAACTCCACTTAAATGCTGCGGATTATTACTTCTAATTGCTGATGCTCCCAACCATTTTAAAACAGCACTTGCAGCTACAATATAAAATACAATCTTTACATTTGTTTTAACTGTTCCGGTAGGCTTTAATAAAAGATCTTTTCTTCCAATAACAAAGGAATAGGTAATCATAATTAAGTAAACTACAATAGTTTCAATGTATTTATTCCTAAATATGTCTATATTTAATAAAACAATGGTTAAAGGCAAGATTGCCAGACATAATAAAGCTCTTATTATCGAAACTTCTTCTATATATTTGATGTTTTTCCTTAATGAATTTAACATTTTGTCCACCCCCAGTTTTTATTAGTTTATTTGTAATATTTTGGAGGTAGTACAAATTTTAATTAACCATAAAAACACCGATTATACATATAATTGGTAGCCTTATTTTTGGTTTTTTTGCTCAAAACAGTAGTATAATACGTAACCTGCTTTTCTTCTTAGAATTATACGTCTAATAAGTAAACAAAAACTAATTGTAAGAACGTTGATATATAAGCTTTTATTGGGTTTACCAGTTAACGATATATGAATTTTTCGTAATCAACCATCAAAATACTTTTATACCAAGGCTTAAATGAGCGTTTTATAGGATAACCAGCAACAGTAAGTATTGAGGGAGTTACCTAAGTAACGAGGGAAATACATTAGATGCAAGATATCCATTAAAACAAAAGCACTAAGGGGATACTATTTCAGCTAATATTAAATTTTCCACGGATAAAAATAATAAAAGCAAAATTGAACGATGTGAGAGTAATGCAGGATAAGGGAACGTGCACTCTCCTGTACCACACACACCAGGCGAAACCTGGTGGAACGCGGAAAAGTATGTACCACATCGTGTACCACATTTTTAATAAAAAGGAACAATAATGTGGTACATATTTCTTAAAAGCCTTGAGTCTGTAAAGCAGATAACGTGCACAACAAGGAAAATACCTCCTTTTGTCGAAGCTAGTAGATGAAAGGAGGGGATGAATAATGTATTATGATGAAATTCCAAAACTTTTAGAAGTAGGAAAAGAATATTCGGCAGAACAATTAAGTTTTTTTATTAATGATCATCCAGACGCTGCAATTATAACGGATAGGCAAGAAAACTTCTTTCAGTCTAAAAGCATTCTTAAAATAACAAAGATTCAAGAGGGATATTTGAATACCGAGGAAAACAAAGGAACAACAGTAAAAAATAAAATTTATTTTGCAACAAAGGTAAAATAATTATTAAGCATCCTTCGGGTTGCTTTTTCTATGAACATAATTACTGTTATGTAATGAATTTTGAAATTAGATTGATATATCAATATTTTTATAGAGTGTTGTTTTTTTGTTTTCTGTTTTAGAGGTAGAATTTCCAATTTTGAGGAGTATTTTCGACACGAAATTGATTGCAATCAACTCAGAATACTTCAACATTGGTTGGAAGCACAGGACCAAGAAAGAGGGTTAAATTGTGTTAAAACATAAGGTGAAGTCTTTGCAGAAAGAAATCAAGCGGATTAATAATATTTCAGAGAATAAAGTTTATATCGTGGATGATGAAGACGAAGGATTTAATATATTTGAAGCGGGTAAAGAAATCCTTAAATGCAACAGGGAAGAATTAGGTGTATTTGAAAAAAGAAGACCAGGATCAGTATTCATCATAAATGATATTCCTTGTGCTTAATTAGCGAGTAGAAATACTCGTTTTTTTTATTTTTGTATTCCATTTAATTATTGGTATGGTTATGATTTGCATATAAAGGGAGGTATAGATTTATATGGAAGATAGCAATTTAAAAGGAATAAAAGGTTGGCTGCTCATCGTTTTAATAGGCTTGATTGTTAGTATTATCTCTGTGGCAGTTTCTCTTAATGATTCGATGCCTTTATTTAAACCTGATGCTTGGCATGCGATTACTACATATGGTTCAGAAGCTTATCACCCGTTGTTTGGACCGTGGGTTATTTATGAAGCACTATTTAATGTTTTTATAATTATATTTAGTATTTGTTTATTATTTATGATGTTCAGGAAAAGTCATCGATTTCCTAAATTTATGATCTTTTATTTTATCAGTGCGGTCTTTTTGCAAGGAATTGACTACATATTGAGCTACAAGGTTCTTACTGATCTACCGAAAGTATCTGAAACATTAAATGTTTATCCAAGTCTTGATGGAGTAATGCGGGCATTGGTGCAAACGGCTGTATGGGTTCCGTACTTTATAAAATCTAAACGAGTGAAAGCGACATTTTTAAGTGAAAGCCCAAAAATCATTTTAGAAAAAGGTCCACTTGATAAAGATCTTTAAATATTTAAATTTGAAGTCATTCTTTTAGAATGGCTTTTTATTGTGGAGAAACGAAAAATCCCCCATCTTATGGACGGGGGACTTCATTGTGTTTAGGGCTTTCGCCAAGATAAATTGTTAATGTTTAGGGCTTTCGCCAAGATAAATTGTTTAGGACTGGTTGGTCCAGTCAAGATTAGTGTAACCAAATTATATTTTATTATCCTTTAAAAAGCAACAGTAAGTTATGGTTTTGTTGGATCAATTATTTTGGGTTCTTTATTCTCAGGATATGTCCCGGTATATTTCGCTTCAGTGTTAGCATAAATTTTTTCAAGCAAATCGCTTCCAATGTTTAATTTGGGTTCTGTTGGTTTGGCGGGAGTGGAAATTCGCAACTTACTTATAGGTCTAGTTTGATTTATAACGGCAAATGAATGTGTTTCGTCTGTTCCAGGGAAGTTTAATTCTTTGATAACTCCTAAATAAACACTAGGATCTTTTACTTCTTCTTCAGAACTGCAAGAAGAAAGTGGAGTAACCATAACTGTTCCTGCTTTTCGGGTATTATCTTCTACTACTACTGCAAAATGACGACCGCCAAATTCAGCCCCTACATTAAAGCCAAAGTTTATAGTGATTACGTCACCAGGATTATACTTTGCATACTTTTCTGGCTTGAAAGTTTTTTCGTTTTTCAAATACCAATTCGATAATTTCAGCCATTTTAAATATTTTGTTTGTAGATCAGAATCCATACCTTCAATTAACGTTTCTAAATCATCTAATTCCTTATATTTAGACATAATCTTCCCCCATTTTCCTCTACATATACGGGTTGATTATACCTTATTCCCCTTTTTTTGACATATAAATTATCTCGATTATTCGTTCTTTTGTACATAAATCCTTCTTTTTTTGTTAATTTTAACTTTAAAGGGTAACTTTTTGACTAATGCTTTTTTCCTTTCAATTTTTTATTTTTAAGTTTGATTTAATTTCTCTTTGTTCTTCTCGCGGTTTTTGTTCTTCTCTTGGTTTTAATGTCTGTAAGAATTGGACGAAAGATGGGGCTTGCATAATTCGGAATGGATAGGAGCTATCAATGGCATAATGTTGTTCTGAAAGAATGAGAATATGTGGGAATACTTTAACGCTTGCCGGTTGCCATATTTCATTTTCAATTAATCGACTGTTATATAAATCCAAATATCTATCCATCTTATCTTTCATTTGCTTTTCACTATAAATACTCTTCTGCACTTCAATAAAGAAAGGTGTTCGCCTATAAATACAAAATATATCCGGTTCAGCTAAGCCTTTGTTACCGTATTTAGGCTCAACAAGAAACATATCCAGTTCACCAAGTCGCTTGATTTCTTTATAAACGGATACGATAGCCAAGAAATGCCCTACCTTTTGCGAATTCTTTTTCATGCTTACTTCCTGGCCGAAATAGACGTAAGGTACAAAGGAGGTAGAGCGCTGTATTTGATTATCACGAAGCAATCGTAAGAGAATGTTGTTAGCTGCGTATTTTGGATTCTTTAAGCCATGAAAATGCAAGTCTGCTATATCATCCCTGCTCATGCACCTGAAGCGGGTCAAATCGTCTATGATGGCTTTATCTCTTGCTGTTAACATGGTTCAACACCCCATTAAATATGTTTTCCTCTGTCAATTCTTCAACCACGTCATTAGAAGGCTCTGAAAAGCCTGTAAATGCATTTTTCCATTCTTTAGACTTATAGGGTTTGAGAAGTTTTTCTGCTTCTTTATCGGTTAAATATGGAGCTTGAATTTCCTCTAAGCTATCTCTTTTTAAGAAAAACCTTCCAGGAGTCTCTCTACTTATCTTTTCGCTTCCAGGAGTACCAATTATTTTTGAATTTGATATATCTGGTGTTCGAAATCCCATTCTTACAGTCAATAAGGATCTCACTTTAGTATCTAATATGTCATGTGACGGACGTTGTAATGATAAAAGGCAGTAAATGCCAAGTGCACGGCCTAATGAACCTATTTGAACCAACATCTTTTTAATGTCTTTGTTATCCATCACCATAACGATTTCGTCAATTGCAAGCAGGATATAAGGTACTTTCTTATCTGATGGTAAACTATCAACGTGCATAACACCCATAGCGTTTAAAAGTTTGCTACGCTTAAGCATTTCATTGTAAACGTGTGTCAGCATGCGCTCTAACTCATTAGGAAAAATAGCAACCCCTTTAACGTGCTGCACTCCATTGAAAAGGTGAAACTCTGACATTTTTAAGTCACCTAAATAAAAGTGGAGCTGTTCAGGAGATTTGTATTTTATTAGTGTTGTAAGGATGGAACGAAGTTGAGTTGATTTACCCGAACCCGGCTCACCACTAATTAAAGCGTTGGGTTCTGTAACAGCGTCATAAACAATCCAGTTGCCGTTGCGGTCCTTTCCACATACAATAGGCATTTTAAAACCCTTTATAGCGGTTGATATATCATTGTTTTTTTCATTCTCTTTATCTTGATATTTGTACGTTAGTTCCTTTTGCAATCCATGTTCATAGACGGTAAGATCAAACTTTTTGTAATCTCCATCGATTTCAATGTGTTTGCCAAAATGCTGCATGAAAACATAATCTTTCTTTTCAACTTCTTTCGGATCCATGCCATTTATAAGGGTAAAAACATAGCGAGTAGATTTCTTTTTATCATCAAAAGCAACGTCATGAATGGTAGGGTATACCATTACTTCTTTTTCACCATTTTTGTATTTATTGATTAGACCAGCACTCTTAAAGGCTCTTCTAAGCTTTGCTTTTGCCTTTTGCGTTTTAATAAAGGCTTTAAATCCCATTCCTTTCAGCCCCTTACAATGTGGTAAATAACCAAATGATTAAGCCATATCCTACAACTGGTAAGACTATCTTTAGAAAATTACCAACCCCCTCTGAAACTTCTATAAACCCACCATGAGCAAATAGTTTTTCAGATAAGGCCATTCCTGCAACAGCAGCACTACCGACTAAAAACAAAC
Source organism: Bacillota bacterium (assembly GCA_030705955.1). Taxonomy (GTDB): domain Bacteria; phylum Bacillota; class Bacilli; order Bacillales; family Cytobacillaceae; genus JAUZPL01. The sequence goes on from JAUZPL010000043.1 coordinate 15,725, forward strand.
AAAAACCCACATCATGAATAGGAAAAAATCCTTTTAGAGTAAAGGTTGGCAAGAATGAGAATACACTGGTTGTAAGAGGTATTATTTCTTTCTTAGTGGGAGCTGGCGGGCTCATAAACTCTTTGAAGGGAATTACCTCTATTTTATTTTGAAAGAACATTCCTTTTCACTCCTTTATATAAACCATGAAATACAATCCATAATAAAATGCCAATCTATTAAATTCATTAGCACTTCCCAATGGATACGGTCAGGCAGAAAGTTATCTGCAAATCCATGTTTGATGACATACACTCGATCCGTAATAAATTTATATAAGTCTGCAGTGAATTCTGTTTTATTTGCTATAGTCCAGTTTGCTGAATCGGCATAACAGGCCATATTGTCACCACAATAAGCTTGAACCTGATTAAAATTCTTAAATAAATCAAAATCCTTTGGTGTGTGGTTATACCATTCTGTATGGTGAATTGCAGTCTGTATTTTAGAAAATATAGCCTCACTAAGAGAGTCGTAAGTGTTATTCTGTACCATTTGATGTATTCGGTCATAGCTATCAAAGTAGTATTTCCCGTTTAAATTAACCCTCATAAATGTTTCTCCTTTCTTAGTTAAAAACTGCTCAAAACAGGGAGCAAAAAATAGTAAGTAGTCCAGGTTCTAAGAAATCAAATTTTGTTGATATATCATACGTTCAACCTGCGACAGCGATGTGAAAGGTCAACCCTGAAAACTTAGCCTTTCAGCCTTGGCTTTTCAGGGTTGGGGAAATAATCGTGTTTTTAATCATTCAAAAACAACGCTAAATCAAATTGAAAATTTTCATCATCTTCGCTTTGGTCATCAGAGTTTTCTACGTAGGTATAAACGCATTCAGCAATATAAGCTGGGTCACAATTATGGTTTTCGAAAATTTTTATAAGAGTCTCCCATTCGCTCATTTTTACACCCCTCGACTATTTAAAATTGTTTGATAATTGAATTATTAAACTATCTGAAAATTAACTTGGTTTCCCCTTCCTCTTTTCCTTCCCTCCCCCGGACCCCCTCCAATCCTTTTCTCCAACCCCTTCCTAACAAATTTCTTTTTTGGCTTATTCGTTGGATTTCTTCTTGTACAAGTGCGGTTATATTACTAAGTGGATAATGTTTAAGAGTTCAAAATGAAAATAGTGGATTTTGAGTAGTAGAAGAATTTTAAAAGGAATCTTACTGTGTGGGTTTCGTGTAATTCAATCTATGCTGCACCGCTTGTCCATGTTTCTCATTTTCGGAAATTTTCTTTTTCGGGAAGTATAGAATTCGTAACTTTTGACCAAAATGATGAACATAATAAAACACTCATATGATGTTATTGAGAGAAAGGAGAAAGAAGAAATGGAAATGTTGTGGTTTAAGCCCACAAAATCGAAGCTAGCCAAGTTCCTAAAGAAACATGAATTGTCCCAACAAGATGTTTGTAGGGATTCTGGGGTAAATAAAGCAACGCTCTCGAGATTATGTTCAGGCGATTCGTTTAGACCATCGATGGATAATGGCCAAAAGATTATTAAGAGTCTCAGACGATTAACAAAAAAGAATGTCGATTATGATGATTTTTGGAGTATGTAAAGGGTATGACAAAAATGTCCTACCCTTTTAAATGCCCTCTAATAGCCTAATTTTAAATTTTAATCTTGCTGAATATAAAACCTTCATTTTAGATAAACTAGTGCGGAAATCAGCGAAATTAGAGGGATAAAGTGCGATGGTGGATTATACAGTATTTTTTGGATTAATTATTTTATGCTTAGTAGTCTTTGTTTTGTATTTGCGAAAGCCAAATCCAGAACCATTTATTGCAGATCCAGAAAGAATTAAATGTGAATCACCGATTGAGTTTCGATTATATGATGCCTTAAAAATAAGAGGAGAATACATAAGAACGCAGGTGCCAAGCGGTAGATTTAGTATTGATATCGCCCTTCCAGCCTATCATATTGCTATTGAATGTGATGGTAAGGATAATCATAGCACCCCTAAACAAAAAGCCCATGACAGGCGAAAAGATCAGTATTTAAGAAAAAATGGATGGAAGGTATTGCGATTTTCAGGAAGTAGAATTTATCGGGATATGAAAGCCATTATTGCCAGAATAGAAAAAGAAAAAAAGGGCTAGCGACGCCCTTTTTATTATTTCAAATTAATTCTTTTGGTTTATTTCTTTGGAACTCTCCTCATTTTTAGCCATTTCAGCTAAAATACGAGGAATTGAGGTATTCATAAAAAACAGGGCCATTGCATCTTTCGTTTCTGCAGAGATATCTATAGGAGTAATCTCTTTATCTTTACTTATTTGTTTTATTTCATCTTTACCCTTTTTTACCAATTTTTCACTCTCCAATTACATTTTTAAAGTCTTACAAAATCTACGTTTTGTAGCCAATTTCAACAAAACATTACAAATTCAAGTCTAGACAAAATTAAACAATCCTAATCGTTGCTATCAATGTAATTTTCCGTTTAAATTAATCCTCGTAACTTTTCTCCTCACTTAATGAATCCAAAGGTTATTTGCCAAACCTGGCAAACGTTTCTTACCGAAGGGAACCCCATTGAAACACTATTTTTAGGGTGGTGTGTAAATGGGCACTATCGTGATTTTTGATTATTTCCCGCTTAAAAGTAATCGTTTATTTTAAATGATTTAAAATGCTCTGAAAAGGCTCAAATTGTAGGTGAAAAAAGGTAGGTAGTCCAGGTTCTAAGAAATCAAATTTTGTTGATATATCATACGTTCAACCTGCGACAGCGATGTGAAAGGTCAACCCTGAAAACCTAGCCTTTCAGCCTTGACTTTTCAGGGTTGGGGAAATAATCGTGTTTTTAATCATTCAAAACATCAATAAATTTACCCAATGGATTCATCATTCTTCGACGCTTTTACTATTCAAAATCATTTGATTTTAGACAAAAAAATTCTTTTACACTCATTTTCTAAAAAATAAAAAAAGGTTCGACTTATTGCCGCACCCTTTTTAAGTACTATTTTCAAACAATTTATCTGCCACTTGTCCAACCTCTTCTGTTATATCTGCATTTATTAATAACAAGGAAGGTGGTGGAAAATATGAGCAGGGATACCAGAAATAATTTTATTGACAATGCCTATACTCTTGTTGGACAAGAAGTTGAAGTAATTACAGTTGAAGGGACTTATACCGGAACCCTTGTATCTGTAGGTGGCGACTCTCTTGTTTTAGAAACACGAATAAGAGGTCGTTTAATCAGATTATTTATTCGCTTAGCGTTGATTGTTGCTCTTTTCAGGTTAATAGGTCCAAGAGAGATTTTTTAAAGAGACAAACTTAATTTTTCAAGCGCCACGGCGCTTTTTTTAGTACACATTTTTACTAAATATCACTAATAAGAGCATTTTCAATTGCTTTTATTTTGTCTGTAATATCTTGTTCTGCATTTACGACAACCTTCTCTAATTCCACCCAGTAAGAATGTTCTTTTTTTATTTGTCTCCACCATTGGTAAGCTACCTCCTCCGGTGTTTTCCCTCCAAGCGGAAAAGAACCCTGGCGATAGGATGTATTTCTATTCATTGAATAATCAATTCTAATATTTATATTCATATTCAAACTCCTGTATTGCTTCTTTAATGACTTTTGTTTACCGGTCCTGTTGGACATTCTTTTTAGGTATATCTTTCAATTCAAGCCTCTCATATAATCCAGCAAGCTTTTCATTGTACTGTTCATGAATCTTTTCTAATTTTTCTTGATATTTACGTTCTATTTCGAGAATGGCCCTGTCTTTTTCAAGGTCTTTTCTATCGGTTAACTGAGTTAACTGATTATTAAGGTTAACTTTATATTCTTCAATTAGATTATTACGTTCTACAACCATATTTTCCAGTCTTTCTTGGAATTGTTTGATTCTCGCTTCTTGGTCAATTATCGTTGTTTTAAGCTCTTCTATTGATGACACCATCCGTTTTTCTTTTTCCACGTATTCTGCTTTTAATTGCTCTTTCTCCACTGTGTAACTTTGCTTTAATTCCAAATTCTCAGTAGCATAACCTTTATATTCGTTTACCAATGAGGATAAAGTATCTACCTTTTCTTTGTATTCCTTGATTAAATCTTGATTATTGGAGTTAGCAGCACGTAGTTGATCTAATTGCTCGTTTAATTCCGTCTTTTCGCCCTCGTTTTGTTTAAATCCTTCCTCAGCTGAGGTAAGCTGTTCTTTCAATAATTTTACGTTATTCTGAAGCTCTGATACTGTTAAATCTCGACCGGAAAGCTTCTCTTCTAGTTCCTTTACTGCATCCATTTTCAAATAGTCAGCACGCTTTATCATATTAGAAACGAGTTCATAAATCCTTGTAGTATGCACTTCCAATTCCGATAGATCCTGTTTGTAATCTCCAGAGCCTTCTTTAAGGTTCTGCAAATCCATTAAAGCGACGGCTTTTTCAAACCATTCTTTAGAAGAATTTCCTGATACATCAATCATATTTTTGACTTTATCGTGTAATTCCTCACTGACTTTGACACCAAATGTTTTATCAGACACTTTCCTTCATCTCCTTATAGTTAACTAATAAATCTATACATATCAATAGGTTAACCACGTTAACTAAAGTTAACCGAGAGAACAAAAAAATTAATTAAGTAACAATAACAATTTTATCATAAATCCGAGCCTATAATTGGTCAATCAGATTCGCATAATGGCTTTGCGGTTTTTCAAGATAAATCTTTGTTACTTCAATCGAGGTATGGCCCATAAATTTAGCAATATCCGTAATTGGCACTCCCTGTGAAGCGAGTCGTAATCCAAATAAATGCCTCAAATTATGAACGTGAGCTTTAGATGCTTCAATACCAGCTACCTTTGCGTACTTTTTAATAAGGTGATGAGCTGTTTGCCTGGTTAAAGGTCCACGTTCACCAGTAAAAAGAAGTTTTGTTGTACTGGAGAAAGGTTGCTTTCTCACTTTTAAGTACTCACTGAGAGACTTAATAAGTTTGTCACTCATATAAATGTCTCTGTATTTTGAGCCCTTACCTTTTATATCTTCAATAACCTTCAATCCCTTTTCAACATGATCGACTCTCAATTGGAGAGCTTCGCTTATTCTCATCCCTGAATAGTACATAGTTTCAAACAACGCTTTTGCTCTGGAATCTTCTGCATTTTCAGAAGCCATTATCAGACGCTTAAAATCGTCTTCTGTGAGTAGTTCCTCATCTTTAAGTGAATACTGCTTCTGCACTTTTTCTTGCTTAACACGCGCGGAAATAGAAAGCTCAAATCGGTCATTTATGAAATCCAGAAATTGTTTTACACCTACTAATTTTCTATTGATGGTTAACGTTTTTAATTTTCGATTACGTAAGTATTCTTTGAAGGCTGTCACATCAGTTCTTTTTATCTTCTTAATATCTTTCCTGATAAATTCCATAAAGTCCTTTACATCTGAAGAATATCCTTCAATAGTGCCGACACTTTTTTCTTCTTCAGTTAAATGATCTTTGTACGCCTCCAGGTAATCAGCATTTTTCATTACTCCCATTTTCTTAACCTCCCCTAATTAACTTTACTTTATAAAAAAATAACTCTATAAGTATAATTTTATAATAAACCACCAACAACAACAAGTCAACTACATAACTATACTTTTGTAGCAAATTTTAAAAAGACAACTGAAACAATAATGGTTTATAATTTAAAATTTTAATCATGAATTTTTAGTTAACATAATGTAGTTAGAACACATAAAAAAGGCCACCTTCCGAAAAAGGTGGCCTTCTATTTTATAAAGGTTAAATGCAGGGCGGCAATCCTGATCTCTGGTAACTACCCATTCGAGTAGCGTGTGGGGAACCTTTCCCACCTCAAATAACCTTTATATAGTTAATGTATTCATTTGTAAAAATTAAATTCAACTTGTCTTAACTTCTTTTAACTTCTTTTAACCTTCACCCACAGTTTACCCCAAGTTGTGCGTATTGTAAACATTATATATCGCATATGCAATAAATTATGTCGTATATGCAATGATTTATTGCAGTTTTGTAAATAATCCCAGTCATTAAACAAAGAACGAAAAAGGATGGATACGTCCTGTTCTTAATCGTTTCTGAATCTTTTGGGCGCCATTATCCAACTTGTAAAATGAGCCTAAAAAAAGACCACTGTTCGGGTTCATTTTAATGGCTATGAGGATATGTTCACTCATTACTTTATACAACTCAATAGTTCCGGGCTCCTTTGGATTCTGACCGGCATAATCTGGAACTGCAATCATATTCGGAATATCTGTGTGATATTGTAAAAAATCATCCCAATGATCGTGTTTTTTTAAATGTTTTAATACACCTGGAGGCATAAACACTTCATAACTAGAACAATTTATGCAGTAATACTTAACAACAGCTTCAGGAATAATTCCAACCAACTGCGTTGAAATAGCATATGGATTAATAACGATATTAGTCATTTGCACAACAACCTTTTTCTGGGACTTCTTGTCCAAGTATAAGGCAAAAACGTCGAATAGGGTATGATTTTTTAACGATAGTACATGGGCATAGGCTTTTTTCTATAAATACTTCCACATAGATGTTAAATATTACTTGTGCCACCAAACTATAATAATAAATATCATTAATGTTAATGTTAATATTATTTGTAATATAATTAAGTAATCTCTCCATAAGATATTAAAGATAAACTCAGCCGGTCAGCAGGACCGGACACAACCTGAATTTTAAATTCAGGGTTTTTCCATAATGGTGGACAGTCTTCTGTTCACCATTTTTGCTGTTTGTTTAAACTTTTTATTTTTAGACAGAAGGAATCTTGCTCATTTTGTTAAATAACTCTTATAGTTAAACTAACACTAACAACAACACAAACAAGAATATTAATGTTAATATTAATAATAATTGGAGTTAAACGAAGTGAGGAGAATACCAAATGAATAAAATTATTTCTGTATCTACTCAGAAAGGTGGCGTGTTAAAATCCTCAATTGTTTCAAACTTGGCCGGCTTACTAGCCACAAGTGGGAAAAAGGTTCTGATTATAGATACTGATGCCCAGGCTAATATAGCTTTATCTTTTGGCCTTAATCCTGATGATTTTAATACTACTTTATACGATGTGCTTATTGATCAAATTCCACCAGAATATGCCACAATGAATGTACACAAAAATATTGATTTATTAAGCTCTGGAGAGGACATGACATTTTTTGAATTTGACGTGCTCACAAATATAAAAAAATATCCTCAACCTTTTAGAATTATGAAGGAGACTCTCGGATCTCTTTATAACCAGTATGATTTTATACTAGTTGATACACCGCCAAACCTTGGCCTTGTCCAAGGAAACGTTCTATCCTATGCGGAAAGTGTATTGATTCCTTTTCAACCTGAGGGATACAGTATGCGGTCTCTAGTCAAAATTTTAGATGCAATAAATAATTTCAGGGACCAGCATAATCCGGAATTGAATGTTCTTGGAGTAGTCGGGACTCTAGTTGATTCAAGGACCACCCTGCACTCACAGGTGCTTCAGCAGTGCCGTGCCTATTGCAATGAGAATAATATACATATGTTTGAAACGGTTATTCCTCGTTCAGTACGCTTCGCTGCAAGTGTAGCATACGAACGGAAGCCAGCTACTTTAACGGATCCAAAACACCCAATAGTAAAGGCTTATTTTAGCCTATTGGAAGAAATACAGGAAGGTGAAAAATAATGGCACGTAAAAACAAGAATTTAGCTAGTTTTAATGATGTAGCAAGAAATAACATTAATAAGAATGTTGATGTAAACAACAATATTAACATTAATGATAACAATAATGATAAAATTACCGACCGTGTTAATGATTCAGCTAACACTAATATTATTGAGGTTAATATTCCTAATGAAAATGAGGATATTAACAATAACGTTAATATTAATAATAAACCTCAAGAAAGAAGTTATTTGGATACGTTAATTGAAGGTAAAGCAAAAAAAAGTAATGAAGCAGAAACCGTCCTGACAGGTATTTATTTACAAAAGGACCTATCCAAAATACTTGATAGCCTCGCCAAAAAAGGTGGTAAAGGAGCTAAGTCGAGAATCGTAAATGAAGCATTAAGAAGCATATTTATAGAAAAAGGGTTACTTTAAAACATTAAATAAAAGCCGTTTATTGCTAGTCATTTAAACATAGCATAAACGGCTTTTATTATAGTTTAGGTTTGTATTCAATTAGTTCTGAAAGTGGAATTTCTAATTTATCACAAATAGTCATTAGGGTACCAAATTTGACGGTCTTTAAATCTTCATTATGCCACAATTTATTTAATGCATTACGGCTCAAACCAGTAATGCCTATTAGATCTGTAATGGAATCTATTCTTTTTTTCGCCATTATTATCCTTAGATTGTTTTCTACTGGCATTATAATTCCCTCTCCTCTGTACATATATAACCTTAATTTAAATATATTTTACCCTTCAAGAAAAAATTTTTCAATATTTTATTGACATTATTTGAAATAAGAGTTAAATTTTAATCATTAAATATATAATTTTAACTCTATAGGGTTAAAAAAGGAGAGTGAAAATGATAAAGATAGAAATAACCGAGTTTGATTTTGATGTAATAGTTGAAACATTAAATACAATTCCCTTCAATTCACCTGGTGTTTACCTACTTTATGATAAGGATGGTTCTTTAAAGTATGTTGGAAAAGCAACTGATCTTAGAAAGAGGGTTACTACTCACTTTAGAGGAAGTACTAATACTTCTCAATATATCTGGTCTATTCACAGATGCAAAGCATTCATTGAAAAAAAGCGCGCTTATCGTAGCATCTATGAATTATTTCTTATTGATGAATTACAGCCACCATTAAATATCCTTTCTAATTCAAAAGAATATCAAGGCCAAAAGTTTTCACTGAATAAAGCTGACCCTAATAAACTTAATCCAACTTTTTGCAAATTTAATATAAAAGAAGGAAGACAGTGTTCAAAGCCACCTTTATCAAACGGCTATTGTTATTTGCACGGAGGGGCAATTTAGACTAAATCCACGTGAGAGGAGACAAAAAAAGTGAACAAATCAGTAATTTCAGAGAAATTAGCTAAGGAGGTACTTGAATTCCTTATCAGAACATCTTTACCTCGGATTCTTGATAAAAACCCCAGGTCCAAAATGATGCTTTAAAAAATTGGAAAAATGGAGGTGTATTTGTTTAATAATAGAGCAATTAGAAGGAGCAAAAATACTCATAAGATTAGTGAAGGAATAATCATCAGAATAAAAAACGGCATGATTATTGTAGGCACAAAAACATAGAAGAAGGTGAACTAATTGTTAGAGAAAGAAAATCTCAATACACAACAAGCCAACAGCGAAGTTATTGATTTAGTACATCTAATCAGCGTTTTACTAAAACAACAGGAGGAAGAAAATGAAACCACCTTTTAAAATTACTTTAGATTTTGCTAACTTAATTGATGAGAGCACTTATCTTATCATTTCTGCTGATAACGAAGAAGCTTGGATTAGAATTCGGAAGGAAGGCGATGACGATTACACTGAAAGATCAATAATGCTGGATCCACAGGAAATTGATGTTTTGGTTAGTGCATTAAACTTGTTTAAATATAGGATTTTAAATCCAAAAAGGAGCGAAGCAGATGAATGTTGATCTAATCAATTTTTACGGTGCTAAGAATGTTGAATTTGATGAATTCACGTATGTGGAAGAATTTGGAACAGAATTATCGGTATTTACGCTTACAGACATTCCAGCAGATGAATGGAATCGTAAAGCTTGCATCCAAAACACAAAAATGTTTGTTGAAACATTTAATAGGGAGCCAAAGGATTTAGATGAAGTGTACGACTGGATATATTCATTTTTACCTAAAGGTGTTAAAGATCATAGACAAGAAGAAAACCAACCCACGGCTAATGAGTTGGCTTTCGCTTAAGTTTGCTTAGAACTTAATATTACGAATTATATCATATAAAACAGCTTTATATCTAAGAGCTGTTTTTCTTTTATTAATTTTGAAAAAAGATGAAATGAATAACACACATAGTTCCTGTTGTGAATGTTTTACAAATAATGTTTTAATTGTTTTAAATGTTTTCGGTGCTTACTAACCCAGTCGTACCAAGGGTTTAAGGGCTTTAGATATAACAAAAATGGTGTTAAATATAACAAAAATGGTGTTAATCATAACATTTTTGGTGCTATTAATATAACAAAAATGGTTTAAACCATAACAAAAATGGTGCGACTATAACATTTTTGGTGCGAAATATAACAAAAATGGTGCTATAAAAACAAAGCATAAAATATAACAAGAAAAAACTTCCGTTATAGTTCGGAATTTGTCATAATTAATCATGTGGAAAGGTGGCGTAATCTAGGTGTCAGTATCAAATATTATCGACTCAAGAAATAATCTTGTTACAAAATCGAATATGCTCATTGAAGCAAACTACAAATTAGGTGTTATAGAGCAGAAAATTATTCTTTGCTTGGCCAGTAATATTCAGCCTACAGATTCAGACTTTAAAACTTATACCTTGCCAATTAAAGAGTTTAATAAGTTATTAGGGCTTAAAGGAACTCCTAAGTATTCAGAAATGAGACAAATTACAAAAGAATTGATGCAAAAGGTATTTGAAGTTCGAATTCATAAAAAGGTTATTCAAGTTGCCTGGTTAAGCTATGTGGCATATAACGAGACCGATGGCAGCATAGACATACGATTCGATCCATTTCTACGGCCTTATCTATTACAGCTAAAAAAAGAGTTTACCAGCTATAAATTAGAAAATGTAGTAAAGCTTAAAAGTTCCTATGCCATTCGGATATACGAACTTTTAAAACAGTATGAAAAACTCAAAGAACGCTCCTTTCGGCTCGTTGATTTACGGAAAATGCTTGGAGCAGAGGATGTTTATCCTGCTTACGGAAACTTTAAACAAAGGGTGTTAGTTCCTGCTCAAAAGGAATTAAAAAAGAAAACAGATATTAATTTTGAAATAGAGGAAATTAAAGTTGGCAGAAGAGTTGATAAAGTAAAATTCATCATTTCTAATGGTCAGAAAAAAGAAAGTATAGAGCAGTTAAATCTTTTTGAGGATAATCTAAATGATTTCAAAAAGGCCAATTCATTCAAATTAAAAGCTAAGAAATTGGCATTAACCATGGGAATAAAATTGAATGATGATATCATTGCTTCTTGGGAGAAATACGGACAAGATAGAGTTCTTGAACTGATGGAACAAGTTAGTATGAGAACAGACATTACAAATCCTATCGGATACATAACTACAGTTTTAAAAGCTTCTACAAATGAGGAAGCAGCTGCAACTTCCGAAACAGAATTAATGCTACTCCATTTAATTTCAAGTTTTAGAAAATCGAAAGAACCAAAACAAGCCTGGTTTGTTCAGGATCTAGCCATAGAAGAATTACAAAAGGTATATGGTTTAAATCCAACAGAGGCTTCCGAAGCCTTTAGAAAGTTAAAAAGAGAGCTTTTTGAAGCTCTAGGAATTATGGAACAAGAACCCGAAAAAATATCTAAAGAAGAAATGAAGGAACGTTTTGATGAATTATTAAGACAGATAAGGAAATAAATATAACCTTTTTGGTGCATGTTAAATTCATTTATTAAAAGAAAATCGGTAATTTTTGGTTTTTAGGGGAACTTAGTCTTTAGCGGCAGTAGGTTCCTCTTTTTATATTAATTTAAAGCTCTTTGGGGTGTTTGCCATGTTAGATATTTCTGTGAATGTTGATGAAGAGGGTTTTAAAGATTTACTTTTAGAAAAAGTGGAAGAGAGGCTTAAACAAGTTGATTTTGACCTTGTTTTTTGGGACAGAAAGGAATTAATACGGAGAACTTGCTTGTCGTGGAATACCATCCAGGAGTATTTTTTTCATGATCCAAGGTTTCCAAAATTCAAGGTAGGTTCTAAATGGATTTTTCCTGCAACAGAAACAAGAGAGTTTTTACTTACTTGGTTACGGGAACAAAATAAATATTAATTCATTGGAGTTGTTAAATATGACAGCAAATAACTTGGAAAGCGCTGTAACTCAACTGGTTGAGTTTATGAATTCTGACTCAGAAAAGGTTATTTTAATTAAAGGGGCCCATCAATATAAGAAACATTCATTGGTTATCAACCTGCTTACTCAATATGAAGATTTTAAAAAAGGTGTATTTAGAAGTAATTCACTTCAAAACATTCCAACCTTTAGGCTCAATTTTCCTTTTTTTAGTGTGTTAAAGTGGTATATAAATTAATTTACCGTCTTTGAAAGAGAGTGATTAAAAATTGGAAATCCCTCAAATCACAATTAAAAGCATGAGGGTTGGCGAGTTCGAAGTATCTGTTCCACGTGGTTTATCTGAGCTTCTAAATGATGCAGGAGTTTGGACAACAACACCAAGAAATAGTCTGCCGATTTGTGCGAGATATGAAAGAGAAATTATTAAAAGGGATGGGAATATCGTTACTCATCTTAAACTTAAAAAGAGATGAAAAATTAGCTTTCATATTGGAAATCCAGTTTATTATAAAGAATTTAAGTGTTAAAGGATTAAAAACGGTAATATTCTTTTTAAAAAAGTATTTACCGTTTTTTCTTTGTAATATCTGAGTGGTTATATTACTAATATTAACATTAATATTAATATCAATGTAAACATAAATGATAATGTTATTGAATTTGTTAATATTATTTAATATATTATTATTAATATTTTTTTCAAAACGAACACGGTAAAGGGGTGCGATGAAATGGAGCGGGATCCCAAGACCGGTCGTTTCCTTCTAGGTAATCAAATTGCAGTCGGAAATAAAGGTAATCGTAAGCCGAAATGGGGAAATAAGAATGCTATAAAACACGGTGCATATGGATTAATAACACCATTGGCTAAGGTACACAATGACGGAAATCTTTATATTTGGATAAGCCGAAAAACCGTCATAAAAATAGCTCCTGAAGGATTCATCAAATACGAAGATGGCCGAATTGCAATACGTGACGATATAGCACCGTTACTGGAAGAACGAGGAGTAAAATTAGAATAAATCGTTATTGGAGCGTTCCAAATAAAAAAAGATTAAAAAAAGACTGTTCTCCAAGTAAAAAAAATAAAGAAGAGTCTGTTGCTGAAAGTGATGAATTGACTGATAAACAAAGGTTCTTTGCTATGTATTTTGTCAAATACCTTAATGCAACAAAAGCATATCAAAAGGTGTATGAATGTAGCTATTTAACTGCTAGAGTTGAAGGCCATAGGCACCTAACAAAACCTAACATTTTTTTGTAGTACATTTATGGTTTTACAGAACACAACAGCTCTCAAAAGTACTACAAACGATGCTAACCTTCTTACAAAACGGAACACAAATAAAAAAGGTTGCATTTGAAATCGTTGGAAACGTTGATATAATCGCATTCATTAGCATTCTTAAATTGTTGTACTATTTTAAAAGTACTACAAAACGTTGCACTAATTTCCCTTTAGATTTAGGAAAAAGAATCGTTATAAAATTTATTATCGAACACCTTCGTTAGGAGTGATATTGCAATGGGTGGAATGGGCTCTGGCCCTTATGGTTTTAGGGGTACAAAGCAAAGGAAACTGACTGTCGAAGAAGTACCACATATAGAGGTGCAGCAATTAAAAGGTAATTTGCATAATGAGGATTTAACATGTTCTTGGGATAATGGTGAGCAATCGATTAGAATCTTAACGAAAATAAATTGCATTATTCTTAAATACAGGGCAGGCGAAGAAAAAATAAAGGAGTATGTTGCTATTAAATCCTCCAAAGTCGGTTTTGGAGAAAGACTTTGGTTTTGTTGCCCTGAATGCGATAAGAAAACAGCGAGACTATATATAGTCGGAAAGTTTTTCCGTTGCCGTGAGTGTCATCAGCTCACTTATTCAACATGTCAGGAGTCAGGGGACCCATTAGACTATCTAAGCCTTAAAATAAGACGGTTACAAAAGAAGTTAGGTTTACCTTTTGGTAATGGAATTCTTAATTGTCCTAATATTAACGAGCTTCCTTTTTTTAAGCTTAAGAATATGCACTGGGAAACGTTCGCAAGAGAAAGGGAACGTTTAGAATTGATGCAGCTTGCACGATTGAGAGCATGGTTGGAAGTATGCAGAAGGTTTTAAAAAGGTGTGCATACAAAATTAAAAAGTATGCACACTTCTTTTTAGTAAAGTCGCAGCAATATTCTTTTTGATGACCAAGTATATTTATCACCCGTTTTTCAATTAGACACTGTTTGATTTTTATTCTTGTATCGCAGTTACAATACCATCTTCTAAATAAATATATCGATCCCCTTTATAAACCCATTGTTCATCAACATCATATACTGTTATGGTTTTATTTATATCCATTGGTTTTCCCCAAGTAGAATTTCTTACTTCATCTGCTGTCATTCCAATCGATGGTTCAGGCTTGTTTACCGCTTGTATATCTGTATTATCCTGCGTATCTGTACTATTTTGCGAATCTTTTTTATTCTCCAGCTCTAAGATTTCAGCTGCATACTTGTTTTTTAAATTCTTAATATCGTTTGCATAAGTCTCATTATAATCATCTGGTATCCTGCGAAGACTGTCATAAAAACTATCCATATCACCAGTTGATTTATAGCTTAATGCCCAATAATAAAAATCTAAAGCAACTAAATCTTTATCGTTTTCCCAATTTGCAGGGAATTTAGAATTAACTGTATAATCACCAAATTTTTTGCTATTTATCAATTGAATAATATAATTTTTGTATTTTAGAGTCTCATTGGCAAACGGTTTATTAGCTTGGATAGCTTGTAATCTAAATTTATTTACTTCACTAGAAAAAAGACCATTATAATTTTCTGGTAAGTTAACAAATTTATCAGTTAAATCTTGCCCTGTTAAATTATCTTTTTTTGTAAATAAATAAGCACTTATCGCATCATATTCAGTAACACTAAAATAATCAGGATTTTTACTTAATATGTCTATGGCTCCCTGGTAGTCTTTTTTATTAGCTAACTCCTGAATTTTTTCTTTTACATTTTCTGTTTTTTCCTGCAGGGTCATTTTTTTAACAATATGTTTATTAGTATTCTCATGTTTTTTAGTGTTCTCATTTTTATTACCATTTGAACATCCTTGTAAAATTAAAAATATTAATAAACAACTTAATATTTTATTTGCCTTCATATATCCTCCCTCCTAATATATTTACTTTACTATTCATGTCTTCTGAGCAGAAGGGAGATAATATAATTTTCGGAAAATAATTGAATTTTTTATATCAAAAATTGCTTAAGTGTATGTTTTCATATACCCTATGTTTAACTTTGTTCCGTTTCGTTTGATATACTTCCGAAACGAACTTGGTATTTTTTTTTACTTTTAGTTACATACAAGAACAGGTAAAAAACAGCTTTTTAATAATATTATGTAAACTAAATAGATCGATTTTAATTATCCTTTTCTCGTAACGCTGATAAATCAATATGTTATTAAAATTCATTACAAAAGAATGCTTATGTAAAATAGATTTTAGGACAAAATGTTTTTATAAAAAGATTTATATTTGGAGGGGGAAGAAATCGCATCAATGAACATGGTGGTTTTTGGATTTCTGATGGTGAAGTAGGTCGGAAAGGTTAAAAACTTATAGGGAAAATATCGAAGGGAAACGTTTCCCTTTAAAGGAAATTATCGAAAGGAAACACTTCCTTTTTGAAGGAAAAACTCGAACATTTTCCCTTCTTTCCCTTAGAGGGAAAAACTCGATATTTTTCGAGATTTTCCGAGGGAAGGAAAACCCTTATATATAAATATAATAATTCCGTTTCCCTCTCCCATAGGTCAAGGGGTAAGTAGTCGTGCGTCAGCTATCGCACGACGACTCCTTCCCCTATCCTTGACGAAAGAAAAATTTTCACTAAAATTTATAACTTAATGAGGTTGGTCGAAAAACAAAATAAGGGACAAGGACAAAGTTGATAGTTGTCCTTGTCCTTAAAGAAGGTCAATCTCGGTATTTGTCCCTACCTTAAAATTAGGACAAACTCAAAAAACTTCGACTTTGACCCTACGAGGGACAAACTCGACAAAATACCGACTTTGACCCTAGGGACAGACAACCTATATATAAATATATAAATTTCGGTGTCCCTCCCTACGGTCGAGGGGAAAGGAAGGTGGGCTTAAGCGCTGCCCACCCATCCTTCCTTCCCTTGTCCTCGACAAAGAAATTTTTCAAAAAAAATATAACGTAATGATTACGATTTAGAAAGTGAGGGATAAAAAAATGGTGACTGAATTCTTTTGATTAAAAATTCATCATGGTACCATCGTTATTCGTTAATCCCTATAAATCTTTTTAAGATTCCTTTTTCCTCATTTTTTGTGGTTACCCTCCCACAAAACAAGTAACTACTTATTTTTGACTTCTTTTATCCATTGTTTTATCTCATCGATGGTTCTAATTCCTGAACTGTCCCCACGCTTTTTTGCTTTACTATTTATAAAACTTTTTATTTCCTCAGATGTTTTCCCTTTTGTGGCCAGTTCCTTTGCTATTTTTTTATCCCTAAATAATTGCTGCCTTAGCCGGTTTTTTTCTCTTACGATTTCCGGATCATTTTCTCTATTCTTTAAATCACGGTCTTTTCGCATCGATTTTTTGCACAAAATATCTCCACAACAACTTTTGTTTAGGTTTTTTGTTAACCGGTACACACGGCCACAATAACTGCATATGGAGAACGGCATTTCATAAACACTTGCAAAATATAATTCAGCCCAAGCTAAAGTTAATAATCCAGATTTAGACTCTACGGCAAAACAATGGCTATCTTTCCCGTTAAATTCAATTCCTACTGGCTTGAAAGATGTGTTCTTGATTCGTTGGGTCATTAAATAACCAGGAAGTCTCATCTGACTTAAATACTTAAGGTAACTTGTATATTCACTTGTTATATCAAGGATTTCTGAATTTAATGCTCTACCTTCGGAATCGCTTTTTAACCTTAAAAAAGTTTGTCCAATTAACATTATGATTTCAAAAATGAGTGGAAAAGTTTTCTTTTCTCTCTCAATGTTATTTCTGAATAGATAATCTTCATCTGTGATCTGTGTAGGGGAAACCCATTGGGATTCAGTTAAGTGCCCAGGATGCAGTTTCAATTCTTCCATTGTCCTTTTTAAAATAACAGGGATTATGAGTTCATCAGGGTTGTTTTCCTCTTCAAATGCTTCGGGATTTTGATGGTACAGTTTCATGAAAACTTTTGCTAACGAACTAACTATCGGCAATGGTTTTTTTGCCTCAGAAGCACCTTTTGATAGCATAATATCCTCTTTGTCTACCCAAAAATCTTTATCCTTTTCATTTTTCACCGTATAGTCCAGAAATAACTCAAATTCTTTCCCAAAAATCAAACAACCAGTAACGTCATGAGATATATAAATATTAACGTTATTCAATAGAATTCAACCCCTTGTCATTATTGTATTTATTAATATGTAACGTTTTATATCTGATTTTCCAAAACGTTATTTTAAGTATAACATAAAGGTACAACAAGCAAAACAAAAACAATATTGAAAGGAGAAGGGGAATTTTGGTAAATAAAGTTTTTCAAAAGAATGCTTGGTTTTTTGAAATTAAAGAAGGTATTCCGTATTACGCAATTGCTAATAAGCTAGGCGTCCACAAAAACACTTTACGAAATTGGATTGAAAGAGAAATGGCTCCAGAAATGAAAACGAAGGTTTTACATGCGATTTCTGAAATTAAGGAAGAGTTAGCAAATGTTCAATAAGAAAAGATAAATTGCAGTGATCATCAAAACAGCTAATGAATTGGAAACAGAAGTTTCATCTGGATTGAAAGCGCGTATGAGTATGCTCGGAAAATTGCATTTCATGCAGGACTTGAAAAGGGCTGTGTTAATGGAGATGTTTGTACTTTGGATTTAAAAGATGGAGAGGTGGTATGCAAGTGTTTAGTCAAATAGAAAATAAGTCGCAAAAAGAAAGTTGGTGAATTGATTGGAAACTAAACTGGATTTAATCGCATTGTTGGATTATATCGACCCATCATTCTTAGATTATCAGGAATGGCTTAATGTTGGAATGGCCTTAAGGCAAGAAGGCTATACGGCAAGTGACTGGGATGAGTGGAGCAGACGGGATGGAGCGCGATACCATCCAGGGGAATGCTTCAAAAAATGGACTACATTCGAAGGTAGCGGCATTACAGGAGCAAC
>JAUZPL010000044.1 GCA_030705955.1 Bacillota bacterium
AGCGTTCGTCCTGAGCCAGGATCAAACTCTCCGAAGAATTTGAGTTAGCTCAAAAATGTTACGTTGGCTAGTGTTGTAAAAACAACACTATTTTATTGATTGTTTTACGCTTTTGTTTGTTTAGTTTTCAAAGAGCAATTTCAGTTGCTGTGAAGCAACTCTATTAATATATCACATCGTTATTTTAGTGTCAACACTTTTTTTAACAAGTTCATGTTGTTAACTATTTAATAACAACTGTTTAAATATAATAACATCCTATACTTTATCGGTCAATACTTTATATACATTTTATTTAATAGTTATTATTTACATTCATGGGTAAATAAGGAGTGTCCTTTTTCGAATATATTTAGCCAATAATCGAAACCTTAAAGATAGAAAAGGTTAATTCCAAGGTATCACAAGGAGATTAGACCGATTCATTTTTGCATGCACTATGTCATAACCCGTTAATAAGGAGTAATCAAAAATGAACCGACCCTATCTAAAATTCAGTATACTTTACATATTTTTAATGATTATTTTATTTACAATGGCATCTTTCAACGTTTTCTACGGATTAAACAAATTCCCTATTTTTAGTTGGGATGAGGCTAGACATGGAGTAAATGCCTTTGAAATGTTAAAGAAAGGGAACTTTATTATCAGTACCTACAGAAATAAAATTGATTACTGGAATTTAAAGCCTCCTCTAAGCTTTTGGGCTACGATTGCAGGATATAAAATTTCAGGATTTAACCCATTAGGGCTTAGAATGTTCTCAGCTATCTTTGCCATGCTTACTATTATTGAGGTTTCTTTGTTTGTAAATAAGATTTATGGAAAACTAGCTACACTTATCTCAACGGTATCATTAACTACCTGTACACAATTTTTAATAAATCATAGTGCAAGAACTGGTGATGCAGATTCTCTTTTTGTTTTTTTCTTTACCTCTGCCATTTTAGCACTTTTATTAAGTGAACTTAATATTAAGTGGCTTTATGTTTCCGGTCTTGCATTTTCATTTGCCTTTTTAACAAAAAGCTGGCATGCAGGGAATATTGCACTGATTATGTGTTTATATCTAATTTTCACTGGTATGTATAAAGAGTTATATTTGAAAAATTGGTTCTTATTAAGTTTATGTATGTTTGTTCCAATTCTTATATGGGGTGGAATACGGTTCCAATATGATGGGATTCATTTTTTTAAATACATGGTAACTTATGATTTGCTCCAAAGGTCATCCACCTCAATCGAAGGACATTTAGGTGGATGGGGGTATTATTTTAAAATTTTATGGACCTTTTTTAGTCTGTGGATCATTCTCTTATTTGTTCTAGCAGCATTAAATATGAAAAATGTTTTTCCTTTGAGGATTAAAATAGACCGTTATCTAATTGGTATCATTTTATGGGTTATCACCCCGCTTCTATTATTTACATTGGCAGAAACGAAAATCAGATGGTACATTCTTCCCATCTATCCAGCTCTCTCAATTTTTATAGGGCTCCTTGCGGGTAAAATTCTTCGTAAAGGAAAATTAGCCGTTAGGTTTGTACTGATTTTAACTATTCTTTTAATATCAATGAACTATGAATTCCAGATTCAAGCATATATCCAACATCCCATCCCAAAATATCACTTGGCATTGCTTCAAACTATTCAGGGAAACCCAAAATTTAAAGGATACCATCTCTACAGGTTTGGTTATTCAAAAAATATGAAATGGCCACAAAACACAGTTTTAGCAGCTGAATTATATGATAATTTACAGGTTGAGGATGGTGGCTACCAAGACTTTTTAAAGTCAAATAAAGCATTGCTTTTAGTAAAGAATGGGCAACACAATAAAAGGTTTATTAAATTGAGCCATTTAAAGGTTATTTCCCATAATAATTGGGGGTATCTTGTTTCAAAAGGGAAATAAAAAAACACTTTAGTATCTAAACATCCTCTCAGTGACCTAAAATTTTTTTAAAATTCAAAAACGGGCTCTGAGACAGCCTCTCAGTGACCAAAACCTTTTTAAAATTGGAAAACGGGCTCTGGGCTAACTTCTCAGTGCCCGAAACTCTTTTTAAAACTTAAAAACGGTCACGGAGACTACCTCTCAGTGACCGAAAACCTTTTTAAAACTTAAAAATAGGCTTTGAGCCAGCCTCTCAGTGACCGAACCTTTTTACTTATATTATTGATGGCTGAATCGCATAGATGTCCTAAAATCTCTTTTTCAGACCATTTATTAGGTAATGACAGAGAAGCAATTTCAAATTCTGTCATTCCATTGAATTCCTCTGGTAAAATACGTATCCAATGATTGAGACTTTTCATCATATTTTCCATGATTGTTGGCCTTCTGAAAAATCTTTAATAATATTTCTGATAAAACCAAAAACGCTTATCCAAACTGATAGAAGCAAGCTCCCTAGTTAAAACACCTGGAACCCATGGTCCATGATTGTTTGATAATACAATAATGGTGATCCTATCTTCGGGAAAATTAATAATATCTGATTTAAACCCAGGCAAATTCCCACTATGTTCAATCATTGGTTTCCCAAAGCTAATAAGATTATCAGCAACAAGCCATCCATAGCCATACTTAAAAATGCCTAATGGAACTGTATCGATATATCCCGTCTCCATTTCCTTTACTTTTTCAGAGGAAAGGAGTTTACCATTTAGGAACGCATTATTATACTTTAGCATGTCATCCACGGTTGAAATAATATCTCCAGCACCCGCATATTGACTTTCATCATCTTCCATTTCACTTATCTTCATATTTTCATATCCAATTGCCATTCTTCTTGCTTCTGCTTTTCTAAAATATGTATGCTGCATGCCAGCAATATCAAAAATATGCTCTTTGTAATATTCCATATAACTTTCCCCAGATACCTTTTCAATGATGGATGCCAAAATCATGTAACCAGTATCAGAATACTTATATTTTGTTCCAGGGGAAAAAGTAAGCTTTTGTTTACCCATTAATTCAATAAATGATGATAAGCTAATTGGTTTTGTTGTATCGGTTAAGTTAAAATGATTAGCCACCCCTGAGCTATGGGTAAGCAGATTGTGAATGGTAATTTTATCTCCATTTTGGAAAGTGGGAAAATACTTTGAAATAGGATCTGTTGTTTTCAATTTACCCGCTTCTTCAAGCTGAAGAATGGATACAGCAGTAAAGGATTTTGTTAGTGATGCTATCCGAAACTCAGTACTTGTTTGATTATGGATTCCATTAGCGACATCAGCATACCCATATCCTTTTTCAAAAATGGCTTTCCCGTTTTTCGCAACAAGAACCACTCCATTAAATTGGCTAGTTTTTGCCTTTTGTGCCATAAATGCACCTAATTTTTGTTGAACATTCCCCTTTAAATCAGAATGTCCATTACTTCCTCCCAATACAATGGTGGGCAACAGGATAAGCAAGAATAGGAAAATAAATAATGCCAGTTTTTTCAACTGTATCGACTGCCTTTCTAAAAATACTAGTAACATTATATGTGATTTTTTTAAAAATTTCATTTGAAAAGCCGGTCAATGATTTGGCCGGCCTTCTTCTATATTATTTTGTAATTTTGATGATATCTTCTTGTTTCAATTCAACTTTTCCAGTTTTTTCAATTTCTACTTTTTCACCTTGAGCCAAGTTTGTAAAAATAATAGGAGTAATCGTAGATTTAGCATGTTCTTTAATATATTCTAAATCTACCTTTAATAATGGTTGTCCTTTTACAACACGTGCATTTTCTAAAACTAATGTTTCAAAGCCTTGACCTTTTAAGTTAACAGTGTCAATACCAACATGGATTAGGATTTCCCTGCCGTTGTCAGAAAGAATTCCAATTGCATGCTTTGTAGGGAATAGGTTTACTACTTTTCCGTCTACTGGTGAAACAACTATTCCTTCACACGGAACAATAGCAAAACCGTCACCCATCATTTTTCCCGCAAAAACTTGATCAGGTACTTCAATGATAGCTTTCATTTCACCCTTCAATGGTGCTACAAAATGATCTTCGTCATGTAATTCATGTTGGAAAGCCTTTGGGTCTACCTCTTCAATTTGCTGTTCAACCCCTTTTTTTGGAGACTTTTCAACAACGCGAGAAGTTTTTCCTTCCATTATATCTTTCATTTGTCCTTTAATGGTTTCAGAACGAGGTCCAAAGATAGCTTGAATATTGTTACCAATTTCAAGTATTCCTGATGCACCTAGCTTTTTCAATCTATTCTTATCTACATTTTTAATGTCATTTACAGATACACGCAAACGTGTAATACATGCGTCTAAGTGAGCAATATTTTGCTTTCCACCCATTGCATTTAAAATAGTAGAGGCAAGATCACTTGATTTTGAACTTACTACAGGTGTCCCATCTTCCTCTTCATCTAATTCACGACCGGGTGTTTTAAGATCAAATTTACGAATCGCAAAGCGGAATCCAAAGTAGTAAATAACCGCAAACACTAAACCTACTGGGATTACTAGCCATGCATGCGTTTGTGGGTTAATAAGACCAAATAGTGTATAGTCAATTAATCCACCAGAGAAAGTCATGCCGATTTTTACATTTAAAAGTTGCATAATCATAAAGGATAGACCAGCAAAAACAGCATGAATCGCAAATAGTGCTGGGGCAACAAACAAGAATGAGAATTCAATTGGTTCTGTAATACCTGTTAAGAAAGTGGTTAAACCTGCAGAGAACATAAGACCGCCGACAAGCTTTTTCTTTTCAGGTCTTGCTTCATGATAAATGGCTAAAGCTGCTGCAGGAAGACCAAACATCATGAATGGATATTTACCAGTTGTAAATGTACCAGCTGTTAGATGTTTTACGTTGTCTTTAATTTGTGCCATAAAGATAACCTGGTCACCATGGACAACTTGGCCAGCTTTTGTGGTATAAGAACCAAATTGATACCAGAATGGTGCGTACCAAATGTGGTGTAATCCAAACGGAATTAATGAACGCTCCACAAGTCCGAAGATAAAGGCTGATAATGTTAAGTTTGCATCAACCATGTGTGTTGAGAAGTAGTTTAGGCCATATTGAATTGGAGGCCAAATAACGATCATAATCAAACCAAGAACCACTGCACTTGCTGCAGTAACAATCGGAACGAAACGCTTACCAGCAAAGAATCCTAAATAGGATGGTAATTCTATTTCGTAGAATCTGTTATACATTGCAGCCGCGATAATACCGACAATAATACCACCGAAAACGCCTGTTTGAAGAGTAGGAATTCCTAAAACAGATGCATAGCTTTGTGGATTTTTCGCTAAGCTATCAGCTGTAATTCCTAGAGCAGTACCCATTGTTGCGTTCATAATAAGGAATCCAACAATAGCAGCTAGACCCGCAACACCTTCACCGCCCGCCAAACCAATTGAAACACCGACTGCAAATAATAATGGAAGGTTACCAAAGATAACACTTCCAGCCTGTTCCATAATACTTGCAACCATTGCAACAGCATGGTTATTCAAAAATGGTGCTAAATTTAATAACGTTGGGATCTGCAATGCATTACCTAATGCTAAAAAAATACCGGCAGCAGGCAAAATAGCAACTGGAAGCATTAATGCTCTACCAACTTTTTGCAAAACGCCGAAAGCCTTTTTAAACATAGAGAAAACCTCCAAAACATTTTTAATCCATTAAGCGTTTGCATTCCACAAAAAACAATTAGAAAAACTTGGCGTTTGCCAAGTCCTTAGGTGGCGAATGCCTTAGTTTTTCTTATGCGATTTAAAAGTTGATTTCAATAAAGGAAGTTAACATGCTTTAGTGCTTTAATAAAGTTAAACTTTCCTATAAGCTAAAGAAAACTCGCCGATTGGCGAGCCCTAAAGGCGAAGGTAGAGGCGTAGTTGCCCTTATGCGTTCAGAATTTATGAATATAAATTCAGATTAGCCAAAAAAGGCCTGAGTAAAAAGACGAATTAAATGAGCTATACGGGTAATAGATTACCTGCAGTTTCTCAATTCAATTAGACCTTTTCACACATGCCTGATCGAATCAGTAACACGTAAAAATATATAATGACTATTTAACTTTCTTTTGAAGCCTTTGAAGATGCATGGTTAAATATACAGCTTCTGCATCAAAAACTTTTTTCCTTAGGGTTTGTTGCATTACCTTAATGAGCTTCCAAGAGAGATTGTAGCACACAGGATATTCTTCTTTCAATAAGGAAGAAATTTTGTCTGGTTCTTGTACACGCTCATCTCTGATAACCCTTTCAATTGTGTACCTAATATGCCGTACAAGCCTCATATAATCTATGCTTTCCCTATCAATTTCTATACCAAGCTGTTCTTCAATTATGTCAACTAGTTTACCTACAAGCTGGGAGTGTTGGTTGACATCTGAAAGAGTTTTATTTGTGATAGAACTATGGATATGCAATGCAATGAATCCAATTTCCCCGGCTGGGAGCTTGATTCCTGTTTTATCGTAAATTAAATCGACAACCTCGGAGGCAATTTCGTATTCATGCCGATAAAGCGTTTTCGTTTCAATCAGAAATGGATTTTTTATTTCCATCCCGTGACTCATTCGGGAAATGGCAATCATTAAGTGATCTGTTAAAGCCACATGAATATGCTCGTTTAAGGATGCATGAATACGGTCTTTTATTAGTTCTATTGCAGATATAATCACTTCTTGTAGATCATCATCAATAAAAGGTAAGAGCTTTAAATAATTTTCCTGTTCCTTTTCGCTTTTTAATACAAAAAGCTTTTCTGCATTGGCGGAATCTATACTATCTCCACTTTTTCGACCAAACCCAATACCTTTGCCGATTAATACAACTTCTTCGTAGGAAGGGTGATCAGCAATGAGTACATTGTTATTAAGGATCTTTTCTATTTGAAATTCAGCCATACCTTCTCCTCTTTTCGACAATAACCCGTATTATTAATGTTATAAAAGTCAAAACAGGAAGTCAATGACAAAATTCGACCGATTTGGGAAGGTTACTATTAACTGACATTAGAAAAACTTGGCGTTCGCCAAGTACTTAGGTGGCGAATGCCTTAGTTTTTCTTATGCGATTTAAGAGTTGATTTCAATAACGGAAGTTAACACGCTTTAGCGCTTTAATAAAGTTAAACTTTCATATTAGCTAAAAAAAAGAGCCGTAAAAGTACGGCCCTTTGAAAATTATCTTAAGATTAGATATAGCAAGAAAATCACGAAGAAGAAATACATGATTGGGTTTATTTCTTTCGCTCTACCTTTAACAAGCATCGTAATTGGGTAGAAAATAAAACCAACTGCAATTCCTGTAGAAATACTAAATGATAAAGGCATGATAATCATGGTTAAGAAAGCTGGTACAGCAATTTCAAAACGTGACCAATCGATTTTCCCTAATGAAGAAACCATCAACACCCCGACAATAATCAATGCTGGTGCCGTTACAGCAGATGTAATAACCGCTAAAATTGGAGAGAAGAACAGTGATAAAAGGAAAAGTACTGCTGTTACAATAGACGCAAAACCTGTTTTTGCTCCGGATGCAACCCCTGCAGATGATTCAATATAAGAGGTAGTGGTTGATGTACCAAGAACAGCACCCACGATAGTAGCAATTGAGTCTGAAAGTAATGCTCTACCTGCGTTTGGTAATTTATTATCTTTCATCAAACCAGCTTGACTTGCAACGGCCACAAGTGTACCAGCATTATCAAAGAAATCAACAAAAAGGAAAGTTAAAATAATTCCAAGCATGCCTGTTGACCAGAAGGAATGATCACCGAATGATGAAAATACAGCGCCAAATGTTGGCTTAATGCTTGGAACAGCTCCAACAACCTGATGAGGAACTTGAATTAAACCGAATATCATTCCAACAACAGAAGTAAGAATCATCCCAAAAAATACTGCTGCTTTTATTCCCCTTGTCATCATAATGACTGTAATAAAAATTCCAAAAATCGTTAAAAGGACAGGTCCTTTTGTTAAATCCCCTAAAGCAACAAATGTAGCTGGATCTTTAACAATAATTCCTGAATCTTGCATGCCGATAAATGTAATGAACAAACCAATACCAGCACCAACTGCGTGTTTTAGATCAACAGGAATAGCATTAATTAGTTTTTCACGTAGTCCTGTAAGTGTTAGTAAGAAGAAAAATATACCGGAAATCAATACCGCTCCAAGAGCGTGCTGCCAAGGAACCTTACTTCCTAAAACAACGGTATAAGCAAAAAAGGCATTTAATCCCATTCCAGGTGCTAAAGCAAGTGGATATTTTCCTAAGAGACCCATTACAAGAGAACCGACAGCTGAAGCTACTGCAGTTGCAACAAAGACCGAACCAGAATCCATTCTCATAAAATCCGGAAGTCCCTTAATACTTGAAAGTGACAATGTAAGCGGGTTGACTGCTAAAATATAAGCCATAGCCAAGAAAGTGGTTAAACCACCTACAATTTCTTGACGATAACTAGTTCCTAATTCGTTGAATTTGAAATAATTCTTCATTTTTGATTTCTCCCCCTAATATATCTTTTTACTATGTTGAACAAAAAAACGCTTCGGTATCCACCGAAGCATTGACAAAGGCAAAAGTATAGAATAGGGAAAAATCAACATTCCACTATTAAACACTGCCTCGTAGTCAAGCTATTTACGGTAGCTCGGTAGAAACTTCTGGGCCATATTCCCAAGATTATACGACACAATATGACATTTATGATTACTTGTTTATCTTATCAGCGACAGGATACTCTGTCAATAAAAATACGAACATTTTTTTACTTTTTTCTCTAATTGTTCATTAATTTCGTTTTTTATTCCCACTCAATCGTTGCAGGTGGCTTGCTCGTGATATCGTAAACTACCCTATTTACGTGAGGAACCTCATTTACGATCCTAGTTGAGATCAACTCAAGAACTTCCCATGGAATTCTCGCCCAATCAGAAGTCATACCATCAATGGAAGTTACTGCCCGGATTCCAATTGTGTAATCATAGGTTCTTGCATCCCCCATTACCCCAACACTGCGGATATCTGGAAGGACAGTGAAGTACTGCCAAATATCACGGTCAAGACCGGCTTTCTTAATCTCTTCCCTTAAGATCCAATCCGATTCCCTAACCATTTCAAGCTTTTCTTCTGAAAGTTCCCCAAGTACTCGAATTCCAAGACCTGGACCAGGGAACGGCTGCCGCCAAACAATTTCATCTGGAATGCCTAGCTCTGTCCCAAGAGCACGAACCTCATCTTTAAATAACGTGTTTAATGGCTCAATTAACGTAAAATGCATGTCTTCAGGAAGACCGCCAACGTTATGGTGAGATTTAATGGTCTGAGCAGTAGCTGTACCACTCTCAATAATATCTGTATAAAGTGTTCCTTGGGCTAAAAACTCAATACCCTCAAGTTTAGTTGCCTCATCATCAAAGACGTAAATAAATTCATTTCCAATAATTTTCCGTTTTTTCTCAGGATCTGAAACACCTTCAAGCTTCCCTAAGAAGCGGTCTTTAGCATCCACTTTAATGACATTCATGCGGAAACCATCAGCAAAGGTTTTCATAACACTTTCTGCTTCATTTTTACGAAGAAGACCGTGGTCTACAAAAATACATGTAAGCTGATCACCAATGGCTTTATGAATTAGCACTGCCACAACAGATGAATCTACTCCACCGCTTAATGCACAAAGAATTTTTTTATTTCCGACAGTTTGCCGGATCTTTGCAATTTCCATTTCAATAAAGTTTTCCATTGACCAGTCACCCTTACATTGACAAACCTGGAAAACAAAATTTTTCAGAAGATCATTCCCATAAACGGAATGGCGGACTTCTGGATGGAACTGAACGGCATATAGATTACGCTCTTCATTACTCATAGCAGCAATTGGACAGGATGGATTGGTTCCATCTACCGAAAATCCTTGAGGAGCCTCAACCACAAGATCACCGTGACTCATCCAAACCGTTTGTTCACTAGGAAGCGCATGGAAAATCTTAGATTGTTTTTGAAGCGTTAAGATTGCTTTTCCATATTCACGCTGTTTTGCCTTTTCCACTTTTCCTCCGAAATGCACAGTCATTAATTGCATTCCGTAACAAATTCCTAAAATCGGAAGTCCCAATTCAAAAATGGCTTCATCACATCGGAAAGAATTTTCGTCATAAACACTATTAGGTCCACCTGAAAAAATAATTCCTTTTGGATTCATTTTTTTAATTTCTTCTGCGGTGATTGTATGTGGATGGAGTTCACTATAGACTCCAAACTCCCGAATTCGCCTTGTAATTAACTGATTATATTGACTTCCAAAGTCTAAAACGACAATCATTTCTTGATTCTCAGTCAAGGTATACACCTCTTTCACTATTTTCATGTATTTAGTCTTTGCTGCATTTTAAATTACATAACAAAAAAACTAGAATTCCCTTCCCATATCCATGAAAAGAAGGCAGAATTCTAGTTTTTAAAAATCGCTATAAAAACATTCTGCCTTCATAGTCAGGCCATTTAGGGCAGCCCGGTAGAGACTCTCGAACCATATTATCGAGGATATATGAAGGAAACGAACCATATTGTATTATCATTATATTTTAACAATAGGTTGTTTTTTTGGTCAAGCGATTGTCCTTTTAATTAAATTTTCCCACAATTTACGAGCCTCGCTCCAGTTTTCATTTCCCATCTTCCTATTGTAAAGATATTGTTCGTAATAGGAAGTGAACCTCGTCATTTCCCTTGTAGAAAAAAAGGTATCAATGTAATCGGAATATTGACGAAGAGTTTGGTGTTTCTTTCGTTTGATACCGTACCTTTCAAGCTGTTTAAGTAATACTAAGTAGGCTCTTTCAAGGAATTTATCATCCCTTGTAAATCGATAACGAAGCAGGATATAATAGGGAACCCATCTTCCCCTTTTATGGTATAGAAACAGGATAATTACACTAAGAAGGATAACCAAGTAAGCCATATAATACCAATGTTTCTTGAAAAAGATTTGTACACTTTGGTTACTTTTTTTGTTATCATTCAATTTTTTTGTTACATGTGTGGAAGGGTCATCCTGCTCGGGCTTTTGTGGTTTCTTCACAGGCACAGGCGGTGTTTCCTGGCTTTTTGAGGTGGTTGAATTATTTGTAAAATAACTGATGTCCACTGTATTTGTAAAACCTTTTGTTGGTTCAAAAGGAACCCATCCTTGGTTAGGAAAATACACCTCAACCCATGAATGAGCATGATTGTTCGTAATTTCATAAATCTGCCGTGATGGATCTCCCCCAGTATTTTTAATAAAATCACCACTATTAAATCCTTTCACCCAGCGCGTTGGGATTCCAATCGTCCGAAGCATTACAGCCATGCTGGAGGAAAAATTATCGCAATACCCCCGTTTTGTTTTAAATAAGAACTGACCCACATAATCCTCATTTTCTCCGGGAACAGCCACTTTTTTCTGATCATAGGTAAAATCCGGACCATTTAAGTAGCTCTCAACAGCCTTTGCCTTATCATACCAGTTAGTTTTTCCTGCGGTTATTTCTTCCGTTAATTTCTTTATACGGGATGGAAGACTTTTCGACAATCTTGTGTATCGTGTAAGAAAGTCCTGTCCAATTTCAGTTGCATTAGTGGTTTTCTGTAGATCTGTTAATTTATACTTTGGTACTTCATAATCAGCCTCGTAACTGTTCACCTGTTCTGGTTCATGATCTACATTAAATGAAGTGATTTTTTCTTTATTGGTATCCAATTCTAATACTTCGTTGGAATTTGGAATCATTCTTTGAATACCCGCTGGATAAATAAGGTAATTCCTTTTTATTTTAGGAAAAATGGTAGCCAATTCATGCGTTTTTGCTACGGAGTCTGGTATTCCAAAAACAGGTATGAGAGCATACGGTTCCAGTTGTTCCGTTCCAGCCCCAGATTCAATCCACCCTTTTCCTGTATACACATCCTTTGTTTCAACCTTCCAATAGTTCTTTCTAGTTGCAATAACGCGAAAGACTACTGTTTTATCCCCGGTAAACGGTCCGCCTAAGCGCGAATCATCCTCATCATATCCTATTTTGCCAATCTTCCCTTCCCCAGTTCCGCTACCACTACTGTTACCCTTATGTCCATTTGCCTGGAAATATGGAGTTGGGTCGGGCCACATAGGTGCAGCCTTTGGAGCAGCAAATCCAACTGTGGCACTTAATACAATAAAGGCAACTAAAGGAATCATCCATTTTCGAATAAAGGATGAATCATATTTTACCTTTTCTTTCTCTATGATCCGGTAAAATGTCAGCAAACCCATTGCCGCAAAACCACAAGTCACTGTTCTTATAATGGCTATCTTTGCACTATATGGAGTAAAAGTATCTAAAATTGAAATATACACAACGGTCATAAGGAAAAAAATAAAAATCCTTCTCCGCTTTATAAGCCAATATTGAATCAAATAAACCATTAACCATAAAAGGATAAAAAATAAAAGTGTTCGAAAGCTATCCGTTAAATAATCCCACTTACGATCAACAAGATTCCAAAGGTTTCCCTTCAAATCTTTCATAAGTGAATTCAACCATTTCAATTTATAAAAGTGATCTTTGTAAAAAAAACTATTTAAGAAAAATAAGATATAGGTTGCCTTTATAAAAAATTGCCAATTCCACCTTACTTGGAAAAAGGAGAGCAAAAAGCAGGTAAGCAAAAATAAAATAAAAATATTTATATTCTGGGTAGTCGTTAGCTGTTCAAGGGGGCGGATCCATTCCCAGATTAGCAGAAACCCAAATGTGTAGAGTATGAAAGTAGGAAAATCCCTTTTTATCACCTCATTCTCACCTCCGAAAAGGCCTGCGCAAAATTCCCTTCATGGACAAGGACCAATTTTACCCCACGGGCAGTACTCACTGCCTTTAAAGAAAGTTCTTCTTTTGTAGGTGATTCTTTTTCACCTTTGATTAAAAAGATCGTAACAGACCCTTTCCTTTGTCCTAGAATGCTTGCTTTTTCAATAAGAGGTTCTGATATTGAAGAAGTAACGAGCATATAGGATACTGCCTGCTGAATAAAAAACGTCTCGGATTCTATGATGCGATCAAGTGGAGTTGTACTTTTTGGAGAAATTTTTGCTAAATGATAAAAAAAGTTTTGAAGTTGTTTATCTCCACCTCGAATTGGAAACGAAACTCTTTCATTGCTGTGGGTCAAAAAGCCTGCTTCAGCCCCTTTTTTAATAATGGCTCTAAGAAGAGAAGCAGAAAAAGACACAGCTCCTTCAAAATTAGAATGAGGAAAACAATCCATCACAACAAAAACATCATGTGATTGTCTTTGTTCAAATTCCTTTGTCATAATATCATTTTGCCTTGCCGTCGCTTTCCAATTTATCCATGAGAAGCGATCTCCAGGCTGGTATTCCCGTACCCCAATGGCCATTGACGTATCCCGTTGTACCCTTTCCCGTGAAGCCGTCATTCCTTGGTCAAAGTGATTTTCAAACGGACGATAAAGGATTTCAGAATAAGCAGGGTAAACAATAATTTTGTCCTCATTCTCTACCCAGTATTCTTTTTCAATTAACCCAAGCAGGTCCCCGATTCTTAATTGAAAGCCACGTAACACGTGTTCTCCTCGGGGTAGCTCTTGGATAACGAATTCAGTAGTAACTTCCTTTTTTAAAAGTGGAAAAAGGAGCGATTTTGCTTTTTTTTCGTGGTGTGAATATAGAAGTTCCTGTCCAATTTGATCCTCTACAAGTAAATAAAACAAAGGAAAGGAAGACCTCCTTCGTATGGTAATAAAGGCTTTTAACGGCTCTCCTGCGTTATATTCTGTTTTAACTAAATTTCTCGTTACTTCAAATCCTTTTAGAGGATAAATCAATACAGCTACCGCATAAATGGCAAACGGCAGAAAACTATAAAACAAAAACCAGCTTACAAACCCGCCCTGAAACATGGCATAGGAAAAGGTAGAAAAAATTAAAATAAACAGTACAAGAATTTTCCAACTATTTTTGAACGCTTTCCAATGCTTTTTCATTTTACTTCAAGCCTTTTTACTGGAATAGCAACCCTTGCAACTACTCTTTTAACGACATCTTCAGCGGTAATTCCTTCAAACTTTGCTTCAGATTTTAAAATAATACGATGGGACAAGACAAATGGAGCCAAATATTGGATATCATCTGGAATGACATAATCTCGGCCATACATAAAAGCATAAGCTTGGGCTGCCTTCATTAACGCAATCGAGCCACGAGGACTCGCTCCAAGATATACACTGCTATATCCTCTTGTACTATGGACCAAATCAACAATATAATGTTTGATCGTGCTGTCAACAAATACATTATTAATTTCTTTTTGAAGAAATTGAAGCTCAGCAAGATCAATAACAGACTCTAATTCCTCAATTGGCTGTACCTTTTGAGCCCGGTTTAGGACCTCTATTTCCTCTGTCATATCTGGATAACCCATTCTCATTTTTAGCAAAAATCTGTCTAGCTGTGCTTCTGGAAGTGGATAGGTTCCCTCATACTCAATTGGGTTTTGGGTAGCCATAACAAAAAATGGCTTTTCCAGCCTATGTGTTACTCCGTCAATGGTTACACTTGCTTCCTCCATTGCTTCCAAAAGAGCGGATTGTGTTTTCGGGGAGGTGCGATTAATTTCATCAGCGAGAATAATATTTCCCATCAGCGGACCAGGGCGGAATTGAAATTCCATTTCCTTTGGATTATAAATAGAGACACCTGTTACGTCTGACGGTAAAAGATCCGGGGTAAATTGAATGCGTCGAAAGCTTGCATGAACAGATTTAGCGAGAGCACGTACCATCATTGTCTTTCCAACTCCCGGAACATCCTCCAATAGGACATGTCCATCTGCTAATAAAGCAACAAGACTTAATTCAGCTACATTTCTTTTTCCTATCATTACTTTTTCAATATTTGAGAGGATCTTCTCTATCGCAGGGTTCATTTGATCGTGGGCCATGATAACCTCCTTGGCAATTGTGGACAAATTTTTGACATATTTATATATTCTATAAGATTTGGAAAATTCCTGTTAAATGATGCAAATTGCGAATACTCCATTGAAAAAACTTATTAATAGATGAAGATGTTTTCTACCTACCTTCCTTAAAAGCAAATGGCCTCGGAGATTCCGAAGCCATTACACGATATGATTGATCAATCAATAAACGAATTAATCTTCTGGATCACCAATTTGTTTTAAATGCTCCCAATATTGGTCAACATTATCTTTTGTCACAAGCTGACCTTCCAATGTGGTATCAGGTTGAACCTGTTTTCCATCTAAGATATCCTTTGCAATGTCTACTACTTGCATTCCTTCATAGAATGGTGACTCAGCATTTGTGGCTGCTAACGTTCCAGCAGTGATGGCATCAAGGGCATCTTTAATACCATCATTCCCTACAACAAGAACCTTACCAGTTAATCCGCGAGCTTTTAAAGCTGAAACCACGCCCATGGCCATTTCATCGTTTGCTGCATATACACCATTGACGTCTGGATGTGCTTGAATAAGGTTTGTCATTACATTTAGGGCTTGGGCACGGTCAAAGTTTGCAGGTTGTTTCGCTACCACTTGAATGTTCGGAAATTTTGCAATCTCCTCCTCAAAGCCTTTGCTGCGGTCTTGGGCTACGTTTGTCCCCATTATTCCTTGAATTTCAATGACCTTCCCTTTCTCATTCAAAACCTTTGCCAATGCATCAGCAGCTACTTGCCCTGCCTTGATGGCATCATACCCAAGGAAAGTTTCTAGGTCTCCGCCAGTTGGTTTTCTATCAAAAGCAAAAACCGGGATATGATTTTTATTTGCTAGTTTTATAGAGGTAACAATTGCATTACTATCAACTGGGTCAAGGATTAAGGCGGCAGGTTTCTTTAAGATATCTGTTTGTGCTAAATTTAACTCTGTTTGGTTATCATTATTTGCATTTTGCACGACAAGTTTGATACCCAGCTTTTTAGCCTCTGCTTCTGCACCATTTTTCAGTGAAACAAAGAATGGATTATTTAATGTACTGATAATCATATCTACTTCTTTGTTGTTGGATGTTGATTTTCCTGTACTTCCTTTCGAGTTGTCGGAAGAGGATTGAGTACCACAACCTGCAAGCATTCCTCCGATTAACAAAACACTTAAGGCACCTGTAATGTACTTTTTCATTTGAAAATTCCCCCCAATGTATTATGCTGACTTTTTAAAACTAGCAATCCGTACAAGAGACGATAGGGACTTCATATTACGATCCAACAATACCGCTAAGAGAATGATCACCCCTTTCGCTACTCCTTGGTAGAAGGCCGATACATTCAACAAATTCATACCATTATCTAATACACCTAAAATGATTGCCCCAATGACAGTACCTATTAATCCACCTTTTCCACCTGTCAAGCTTGTGCCTCCTAGGATAACAGCAGCAATGGCATCAAGCTCCAAACCGCTTCCTGTAGTTGGCTCAGCTGAGTTTAATCGGGATGTTATGATAAAACCAGCAATAGCCGATAAAACCCCTGCCATTACAAACGACCAAAGCTTTACTTGCTTCACATTAATACCAGATAATCGGCTTGCCTCTTCATTTCCTCCTGTCGCAAATACATATCTTCCAAAATGGGATCTGTGTAAGATAATCCAAAAAATAACGTAAAGAATAACCATTAACAGGACAGGAAATGGAATTCCAGCTACAAAACCTTGACCAATAAATTCAAAGGATGGAGAGGAAACTGAAATCGGATTTCCTTGTGTATAAACAAGAGTTAACCCTGAAAATGCTGTCATAGTTCCTAATGTTGCAATAAAGGAAGGGAGTTTCCCAATCGTAACTAAAAGACCGTTGACCAATCCAGCGCAAAGACCCACAAATAATCCAATCAGTAACCCCTCTACAAAATTACCATGTGAGAGAAAACCAGCCGTAATTGTGCCAGAAAGCCCAAGAACCGCACCTACAGATAAATCAATTTCTGCCAAAATAATAATATAGGTTTGACCAATCGCTAAAATTGCGGTTACCGCAACCTCCAACAAAATATTAAGGAGGTTCGTTACGGTAAAAAATACTGGTGATAGAAATGCAGCAATGACAACAAGTATGATTAAAACGATCAGTGCCTGCATTTCCGAAAAAATGGAACGAAATGATTTCACTGAGCTCTCCCCCTAAGTGCATAATGTAAAATATTATGTTGGGTGATAGAATCCTCATTAAGCTCTTTAATGACATTACCTTCACGTAATACAATGACCCGATCGGACATTGCAACCAATTCTGGGATATCAGAGCTTACAAGTAGTACTGAAATTCCTTGACTAGTCAATGTATTTATAACCTTGTAAATTTCAGATTTCGCCCCAACATCCACTCCACGTGTTGGTTCCTCCATAATAAATACTATCGGTTGGGTCATCATCCATCTTCCAAACACAACTTTTTGTTGATTTCCACCGCTTAAACTGCTTACTGGTAAATGTGGTGAAGTTACCTTTACACTCACCTGTTCGATAAATTCATCCGCAATTCTTTGCTCTTTTTTACGATTCACTAATCCAATTCCACTCTTAAATTGCTTCAGGGATGAAAGAGAAAGATTATTATAGATTGATAGGTCCATGATTAATCCTTCCTGCTTACGATCTGCCGTTAAATAGGCAATTCCTTGCTTAATCGCATTAACCGGAGTGTTTAGATTTACCTTCACTCCATCAACCGTGATCGTGCCCGAGTCTACCTTTAAATCCCCAAACAACGCTTTCAGTAATTCTGTTTTACCCGACCCTAGTAATCCGCCAATTCCAAGTACCTCACCATTTAAAATATCGAATGAAATATCCCTAAAATAGGGTTCTTTCGTTAACCCATCAACAACAAAACGAGTTTCATTTTGATTTACGTTGTGCTCTTTCGGATAAAAATTATCAACTTGTTTTCCAACCATAGAGGTTACGACCTGTGTTTGATTAACCTGATCAATGGGTTCTTCTAAGACAAGCTGTCCATCACGCATGACTATAATTCGATCTGCAAGTTGAAAAATTTCATCTATCCGGTGTGTTATATAAATGATGGATATTCCTTTATCCCTAAGACGATGAATTTGATTAAATAACCGATCTGTTTCTTCCTTATTTAAAGCAGCTGTTGGCTCATCCATGATTAGAAGCTTTACTTCCTTCACCAAAGATTTCGAAATCTCAACCATCTGCTGTTCTGCCACTGAAAGCTGTGATACAGGAACTCTTGGGTCAATATTCAGACCCATGTCTGCCAAAAATTCTTTTGCCTCTTTAAACATTTTCTTCTTATTTACAAAGAATTTTCCGTACCTCTTTTTTTCATCTACAAGAAACAAATTTTCTGCAACCGTAAGATCTCTCATAAGATTCATTTCTTGATAGATCATGCGGATATTATAGGCCATTGCATCCTGTGGGGTTTGGAAGGTTACAGACTTTTCATCCACATAAATTTGACCTGAATCAAGGTGAAGGGCCCCTGATAGTATTTTCATCAAGGTAGACTTCCCTGCCCCATTTTCACCTGCCAGTGCTACAACAGTACCTGGTTCAATTGTTAAGCTAATTCCACGTAACACATCATTATCACCAAAGCTTTTTCGAATATTGCTAAGTTGGATACCCACTAAGACCCCCTCCTAATAGGCGCATCCCGCTTGTAAAATGATGTTAGCATACGGGGTAAATTCACCAGAACGAATTGCAGCCCTTGCACTTTTCGTTGTTTTCTTAAATTCAACATGTGGCATATAGACTACTTCTATATCATTTGGAAATAAAGATAGTATTTCTCGATTCATCTCGGGACTAACTGTTTTAACCTCTTCGGCTAGTATAATTTTTTCAACCACTACCTCACTTAATACCGCCTTTAAAACATCTAAAAATCTTGGTAAATAAGGTAAGATGGAAAGATCCACTCTTTCGACATTTTGGGGAATGGGAAGACCTGCGTCTGTTACGACCAAGTAATCGGTATGCCCCGTTTCAGCAATTACTTTAGAAAGCTGTGAATTCAAAATACCGTTAGTACTCTTCATATCAAATTCCCCCATTCATTAGAGATATGACTTCTTCTTTAGTAGGAAGAGATGTTTGAGCACCAATTTTTGTAACTGCTAGTGCTCCAGCTGCCATCGCAAACTGTACAGATTCTTCAATAGATTTCCCTTCTGAGATACACGCACCAAGTGTACCTGTAAAAGCATCTCCAGCCGCTGTAGTGTCCACAACATTTACCTTGAATGCAGATAGATGAGTAACGGAATCATTATCAGCAATTAAGACACCATTTTCTGCTAGGGTAATAATGACGAGGTTAACCCCTTTTTCCAGTAGAACACTTGCTGCTTGTTCAGCCGTTTTAATATCAATGACCTCTACACCAGTTAATGCTGAGGCTTCCGTTTCATTTGGAGTTACAATATCTACCCATTGATAAAGTTCATCTGGAAATGGTGCTGCCGGTGCTGGGTCAAAAATTACGGTAAGACCTTTTTCTTTTGCCACTTTTGCGGCATAGAGTACAGTAGGGACTGGAATTTCAAGTTGTAGTAAAAGAGTATTTACGGAAGGATTGGTAGAGAAAAATCGATCCACTCTATCTGGATTGGTTTGGGTATTTGCCATTGGAACAATCACAATATCATTGTTACCGCTGCTATCAACCCTAATATGCGCAACACCTGTTTTTTGGTCTTCTAATTGTTCTACAAACTCTGTCATCACACCATGGCTATGTAGACTATTTAGAACCACACTTTTGAACGCATCTGCCCCGACACATCCTACCATCCAGGTTTTAACACCCATTCGAGATGACATTGCTGCTTGATTTGAGCCTTTCCCACCAGAAACAAGCGTGAATTCTTCCCCTAAAACTGTTTCGCCACGGCGGGGTAAAAGATTGGCTTTTGCTGTCACATCAGCAGTCATACTTCCAATTACCACTACTCCCGATTCATTCATCATTAAAATCTGCTCCCTTTCACGAAAATATCGATTCAGATCCTCTTACAATTAAATGCGGTGACATAATAACAGTCCGATTAGGCTGGTTAGGGTTTTGAATACGTTGCAAAAGCATCTCTGCAGCGCATTCTCCCATTTCTCTCATTGGCCTTGACACCACAGTTAGGTTTGGGTGCATTAATGTTGCAATCGGAATATCGTCAAACCCTATTACACCCAAATCCTCCCCTAACCTAATTGAACTCGTATGAATCATTTCCAATAATCCAATAGTCATTAAATTATTACAGCTCAAAATCGCTGTTGGTGGATGATTCAATTTCAGCAAGCGTTTTCCTAATTGGTACCCAGAGCCACTATGAAAGTCACCAATCTGAATATAGTCTTGGTTTAATTCAATAGAAAAATCATGAAGACATTGTTTAAATCCCTCAAATCTCTCTCTTCCAGGAGTGCTTTCCAAAGGACCCGTTATAATCGCTAACTGGGTATGCCCCTTTTGTATAAATAATTTTGTCGCTTCATAGGTTCCTCGACGATTATCAATCAAAACCCGATCACAATTCATTCCTTCCATATCACGATCAATTAAACAAGTAGGCACTCGATTCCCCATACGTTCTACCCATTTAGCTTTAGGAAATGTGGGGGTTAATAAAATGCCTGATGCCTGATGCTCCAGCATGGTCTGCAATAAGTTTTCTTCCCTTTCATATGTATCATTCGAACCACCAAGGAGTGTTGTATAGGCGTATTCTCGAACCACCTTATCCGCTCCGCTAAATACTGCTGCAAAGAAGGGATTTTCTACATCAGGTACAATCATTCCAATCAGTTTTGTTTTTTTTGAAGCTACACTTCTTGCCAGGACATTAGGGATGTACTGCAGCTCCTCCATCGCTTTTTCAATTCGTTGTTCCGTTTCCGGCCTGACACCACCCAATTTATTAATAACGCGGGAAACGGTAGCTACTGAAACTCCCGCTAATTTTGCAACATCCCGTATGGTTGCTTTCAACCCACCACCACCCATAAATGTAAACGTTTAGATTTTTTCTACTAAAAACCTTAAAACGTCTACATGTTAAAACTATATTTCTGTGAAACTAAGAATATAACCACAATAGAAAGCGTTATCATTTTTTTATTCAAAAATTAATCTAATATTCCAAATATAAACGTTTACATTTTTTTGATAAAATTTTTTCCCTATTTCATTTAATCAGCCTTAAGTCTGATAAAACCTTCCACCAATTCAAGTAAAAAATTTTAAATTGATTTTCTAAGGGGTCTGCCGATGCAGCCCTTTTTTCCCTTGTCATTTTATTAAAGGTTAGGCGATGTTGAAATTAACCATTTGACTCTCATATAAATTATGATATTGTAATAGAGTTGCTTATTTATAAAAATTCATCACGAAGTATCATTTATTCACTAACCCTTGTTTTTATATAATTTTTATTCGGAGGAGTCAAACATGTACGAACAACCTGCTGACAAAAATGAATTAAAAAGGGGACTCCAAGCAAGGCATTTAACGATGATTTCATTAGGAGGCTCAATTGGTACAGGGCTTTTCCTTGGAAGCGGATTTGCCATTTATTCAGCTGGACCTGGTGGTTCTTTACTTGCCTATCTTATTATTGGGATCATGGTCTATTTTATCATGACAAGCCTGGCTGAATTGGCCTCATTTATGCCTACAAGTGGTGCATTTAGCACGTATGCTACGCGGTTTATTGATCCTTCCCTTGGCTTTGCATTAGGATGGAATTATTGGTACAGCTGGGCCATTACACTTGCGGCTGAGCTTTCAGCTTCTACCCTTGTTATGAAATTTTGGTTTCCACATAGCCCATCATGGTTATGGAGCGGAATTTTCCTTCTTTTAATTTTTGGACTAAATGTCATGTCTGTAAAAGGTTACGGTGAAGGCGAGTATTGGTTTTCCTTCATTAAAGTCGCAACCATTATTATTTTTATCATTGTTGGTTTCTTGATGATTTTTGGCATCATGAGAGGAAATGCTGTTGGTTTTCAAAACCTCACGATTGGAGATGCGCCATTCCACGGAGGATTTTTAGCTATATTGGGTATTTTCCTAACAGCTGGGTTCTCTTTTCAAGGAACAGAGATTGTTGGTGTTGCTGCTGGTGAAAGTGAGAATCCACGAGAAAATATCCCAAAAGCAACAAGAAGCATCTTTTGGAGAATCTTGCTTTTTTAT
Organism: Bacillota bacterium; assembly: GCA_030705955.1. Classification (GTDB taxonomy): domain Bacteria; phylum Bacillota; class Bacilli; order Bacillales; family Cytobacillaceae; genus JAUZPL01. Next base: position 22,256 of record JAUZPL010000044.1, read on the forward strand.
GTGCTTGCCATTTTGGTGATTGGCCTTATTATTCCATACACAACAAAAAGTCTTACAAGTAGCGATATTATGGTGAGTCCATTTACTCTAGTTTTTAAAAAGGCTGGTCTTGCCTTTGCAGCATCCGTTATGAATGCCGTTATTTTAACCTCGGTACTGTCGGCAGGAAATTCAAGCTTGTATGCATCAACTCGAATTTTATATGCAATGGCAAAAGTAGGACAAGCACCACGTTTTCTTGGTAAATTAAATTCCCGCGGCATTCCAGTCGCTGCCTTGATTGCAACCACTTTAGTCGGTTTGTTGGCTTTTCTTGCTTCCATATACGGAGATGGTGCCATTTATATTTGGCTATTAAATTCAGCTGGTGTAACTGGATTCATTTTCTGGCTAGGAATTGCAGCCAGTCATTATCGTTTCCGAAAAGCCTATTTAGCACAAGGATACTCACTTAATCAACTTCCATACCGAGCTAAATGGTATCCATTTGGACCGATATTTGCCTTTATTGTTTGCCTAATTGTCTTACTAGCGCAAAACTATCAAGCTTTTCTTGGCAGCCACATTAACTGGATGAATGTTATTGCATCCTATCTTGGAATTCCTTTGTTTGTGGTCATATGGTTTGGTTATAAATTCATTAAGAAAACAAAGGTTGTTCCGTTGAAGGAATGCATGATCGAAATGGATGAGCAAGACACGAAATATAATGCTTCATAAACATTAAAAGGGGACTATTGGAAAAATCCAATAGTCCCCTTTGTTTTATTCGTATCAGCCACCAAATGATTCTGGTGCTTCATTAGAAGATATTTTTTTCCCACTTAGTCTCTGCTTTTTTGACTTTTTAAAATAGAGTAACTCATAGAAAACAGGTACAATCACTAATGTCAGAACGGTTGCCACCGTCAGGCCTCCGATAACCACGACCGCAAGGCCCTTTGATACAAGGGATCCTGTTTCTGGATCTCCAAATAAAATCGGAATCATGGCACAGATTGTAGCAACGGCTGTCATTAAAATAGGCCTAATCCTTGTTGCTGCACCCTCAATGATTGCTTCTCTGATAATCATATGTTCTTCATTTTGCTTTACCCGGTCAATCAAGACGATTGCATTCGTGACGACAATTCCGATAAGCATCAAGGCCCCAAATAATGAGGTAGGATCAATCGGTACACGTGTTAGTAACAATCCTAAAATGGCTCCAATTGAAGCAAGTGGTAATGTCATTAAGATGGCTATGGGTGTCCGTAAGTTTTTGAAGGTAATAACCATAATCAAATAGACTAGACCAATGGATGCCAGCATAGTTAACCCTAAGTCTGCAAAATCACTGGATTGTTGAGTCGTAGCTCCACCTGTAACAAGCTTAACCCCTTTAGGCAGATGAAGGTCTTTCGTATTCTTCGTAATTTTGTTTGATATGACTGATAGTTTATCAGAATCAACACGTGCGCTAACCCTCAAGTATTGATCGCCATCTTTATGAAGAATGGTACTTGATTGCTCACCTTTATCGATTGATGCAATATCGCTAAGGGAAACAATACCTGTTTCTGTCATGATTTTGCTGTTTTGTACATCTGCTTGTGATGTTGGATTAAATCCTGCATCCAGATATACCATTGTGTCTTTATCGTTTAAATTCACTGTTCCAATTGGGGTTGGATTCATTAACACATGTAGTTGTGTGGCTATTTGCTGTGTATTGGCTACATTTGAATTCACTTTGATCGTATAGACAGGTTTGGTTTCCTCTTGATTGCTTGTAACCTTGTTTACTCCTTTAATCCCCTTAATACTGTCCATCACTTTATTTGATGCAGGCATGAGATCCTGAGGATTTTTACCAACAAGGTCTAAGGTGATTTCAGAGCCTGAAGAAGATCCCATCATCGAGCCTGCTGAAACAGAAAGATCCGCTTCAGAAAAATCATGTTTTAGTTTTTTAACATCTTTAATAAATTTGTCCGCATCAGCGCCATCTTTCATAATCACCGTATAGGTTGCTTCGGTTGGATTGCTGACCTGCCCCCATGCTGCTTCATCTGCATTCGTTCCAGCTTGAGTAATGATATATTTATATCCCTCTATATTTTGAAGTTTATTTTCAAAATCAATGGCTCTCTTACTTACAGTATCAATTGGGGTTTTGCTTGGGAAGGTTAAATTAATATCGAGATTTTGTGCATTTTTAGCATCAATAGCTCCCTTTGGCATTGCAAAATAAAGACCAATTGACCCAGCGAAAAAGAAAATAGCAAGTAAGATTGGAACAAATTTATGATTAAGCGACCATCTTAATACCTTCATATAACGCGCTGGCTCTTTATGTGCAGGCAGCTTCGCCTTTTTCAGCATTCCATAGCTCATCAATGGGACAACGGTAAGTGCCACAATGAGTGAAGCTAGCAATGAATAGGAGATGGTTAATGCAAATGGATAAATAAAGCTTCTAAGCGATCCTTGAATTAAACCCATTGGCAAGAAAACCGCAACCGTTGTAAGCGTTGAAGAGGTAATGGCTGTTGCCACTTCCTTTACCGCCTCTAAAACAGTCGCTTTATTAAACTCTTTTTCTTGTGTTTTTCTAAAAATGTTCTCAATGACAACGATACTATCATCCACCAAACGCCCAACTGCTACAGCAACCCCGCCTAAAGTCAAAATGTTAAGGGTAATTCCAGACTTCCATAATAAAAATAGAGTAATTCCTAATGAAAGCGGAATGGAGATAATCGTAATAACCGTTGACCTAACGTTTCGCAGGAATAACACAATGACAATGGTTGCGAAAAGGGCTCCCATTAATACTTCTCTCATCATGCTATTAACCGAATGCTGAACCATATCTGATGTAGCAAAAACAACTTCTGCTTTTGCACCGGAAACCTCTTTAGATATTTTTTCCGCCTCTTTCTGAACCTCTTTCCCGACGGTTACAGCACTTGCGTTATCTGCTTTTGTTATCGCAATAATGAGAGCTTCCTTCCCATTAATACGCGTGATACTTTCCTGATTCGATTCTTGTTTAACTGTTGCAATGTCCCCTAGTTTGATTTTTGGTGCATTTGGTACAGGTAAAGAAATCGTTAGGTTCTTTAAAGCATCTAAACTATTAATATTTCCAATAACCTTCAAGTTGGCCATTTTTCCATCAATCGGTTTCTCTCCTACCGAAACAGCCAAATTTTGTCCTTGAAGAATACCCATCACGGATTGAAGAGGGATATGGGCAGCCGCCATTTTCACATTATCCAATTGGACCACGATTCTTGGATCTGTTTTTCCATACAATGTAGCAGTGCCAATCCCATCTAAGGCTTTAAATTTAGGGACAATTACCTTCTCCGCTTTTTCCATATTGGCCCTTGTTAAACCTTGGCTAAATGTTAATGAAACTTCAGAAATAGGGATTTGATTTGTGTTCAACTGGACCACATTAGGCTTTTGTACACCATCAGGAAAAGGAATTTTACTTAAATCATCTTCAACTTCATTCTTTGCTTCCTTCATATCTGTCTTTGAATCAAAGGAAATGTTAATTTGCGAGTATCCATCACCCGTTGTTGAGTACACATTGGTTTTTCCTTTAACAGATGCTACTGCATTTTCAATTGGGGTTGTAACTTCATCCACCATTGTCTTGGAATCATATCCTTGCCCAAGGGTTACTACTGTAACCTGTGGATTATCCGCTTCCGGCAAAAACTCCATTGGAAGGGTAAAGTAGCTCACAATTCCCATCACTATCGATAATATAACCACTACTGTAATAGCCGCTTTGTTTTTAAACGCCCATTTTGTAAGTAGAGACATGTAACGCCAACCTCCTTATTTTTCCCCTATAACAATTTCCATCCATTACCAAACACAGACCTTTATTATACATGGTTTTGGTAAAGGAAAATGTGATTTTTTTGTAAATTTTAAATAAAAAAGTAAATTTTTTACTGAATTAATTTTTTACCAAAACCGATTGACATCCTCCTTTTTGTACTCCCTTGTTTCTAACTCAGTTCCACTATTAAAATTTACCAAGTTCTGGTGCCATTCTGTAACAGTCCCCGGCATGAACCTTTTCTAGGTCTCTGGTCTGAGATTATTTCTTCTTAAAAATGCTCGAGTTGTGGTCATTGAAGGGTTTGCACTACAACTCCACACATTTTTTTGCCCGAGTTGTAGTCATTGAAGGGCTTGCACCTCAACTCCGCCCATTTTTTTGTTCGAGTTGTGGTCATTGAAGGGCTTGCACCTCAACTCCGCCCATTTTTTTGCTTGAGTTGTAGTCATTGAAGGGCTTGCACCTCAACTCCGCCCATTTTTTTGCTCGAGTTGTGGTCATTGAAGGGCTTGCATCTCAACTCCGCCCATTTTTTTGCTCGAGTTGTGGTCATTGAAGGGGTTGCACTACAACTCCACACATTTTTTTGCCCGAGTTGTGGTCATAGACGGGTTTTCATCACAACTCCATCCATTTTTTTGCTCGAGTTGTGATCATTGAAGGGGTTGCACCTCAACTTCATCCATTTTTTTGCTCGAGTTGTGGTCATTGAAGGGGTTGCACCTTAACTCCGCCCATTTTTTTGTTCGAGTTGTGGTCATAGACGGGTTTTCTCTTAAAGCGAGGCGAATTACAGTGCGTTTTCACCCTCAATTTGCCTAAACTTCTATCAATAATAAGTGGCAGTCCAATATGTATTAGGATTGGACTGCCACTTTTTATTTCCAAAAACAGAACTTGTTACCGAATTAAGGAAGTGGTCTTTGCTAATTTATAAACCTTTACTTCAACGAAATTCTCACAACTTTATTCAAATATTTTGTAGTGCTATACCCAGTCATCTCCAGCCTTTTTGGAATTACTTTTTCCCCGGTGATGTTACTGTCTAACCTTATGGTTTGAACTGTTATAAAGTAACGGGGCTTATCGATTTTTTGGTATGGGACTAGCTTATTGAGATCATACTCCTTCCCATTTTTATCCACGAGTACTCCTTCAGAATTTATCTCTAGTGAATTAGTTTCATTTCCACTCTCCTTTGTAATTTTAAATTGAAGGGACTCATATTTTCGATTTTTAATATTATGATCACTTATGACAACCGTGGCTGGTTGTCCAATTTCCACCTTGTCGATAGAGATGGTACTTCCTGCATATTCAAAGGTTTGAGGATAATTTTTAGAAGCATTTAATTCGATGGATTTTGGGTCTTCAATTGATAAATAAGCAGCATTGAATTGAACGTTAACCTCTTTTGGTTTATCTCTCAAAAGAGGGCCAAAACTTGCTTGAAAAGTTGTCCAATTCGAACCTTGTTGTGAATTCAAAAAAGGGCTTGCATACATATCAAATTTTACTTTTTTATTGTTCACTTCTATATTGTCAAAATTAAGACTATTTAACCGCTTCTTTGACTCTTCACTACTAATATCATATAGCAGAATCGTGGCTGTTGGAGCAATGGTTAGTTTATCAAATCGAACCGGAATTCCCTCAACTTCCATTTTTTTATTTATTGAATATTCAATTGAAGGCTGTTTTGTTATAGGGATCTTAAAGTTCCACTTCCCATATTTAGGTTCCATGTCCCCGTTAGTCCCTTGTTTAGAGTAATTATGAATCAATTTCTGAAGCTGTGTAATCTTGAGTTTGATGGTCCCTTTATTCGTTATGAGTGGCGGCAGACTAATTTTCCCTTGATATACGTTCTTTTTTTCATTATTCACATCAGATTCAAGATCAGGAGGATAGTTAATTGAATTTGTTTCATTACTCATGATTTCAGATTGGTTTTCCACAAAAACCCCATCACCAACATTCATTGCATATTGATTTTTTTCTTTTATATCTTCTATTTCATAAAAAACAAGAGTCTGAAATTTATCAGCAATTGCGCCCTTAATCTTAATTTTCACCCCATTGTTTTTCGCTTCCAGGTTTAGCCTTTCACCTAGACCGTGTTGAAGAAAAGCGCGCAACTCCGGGTTTTCTTCTGTCCATGAATAGTAGAGGTTACTAAACGCCCCCGTGAAATAACCTATACCCATGAATAATGCAAAAACACTTACAAAAATAAGTGCCCTTCTTTTAAGTTTCTTGTTCATCTGTAGTTTGTGATTTCTCTGTTCTCCCAGCCTATATTTGATATTCTCCATAAAGCCAGAAGGCACATGTAGATCTTTAATTCTTTCTGTAAGATTTAAGATGACATCCTGAAAGGTAGCCAAATCCTCCTGACAGTTTATACATTGAAAAATATGTTTCTCTAAATCAATTTTTTTTAGCCAATCCAGAGTTCTTTCTAAATAATCTATATAATCCTTTTGATACTTCTTACAACCATTTACGGATGATCCGTGCCCCAATTTTTTTTTAAGTGATTGAATTCCGGAAAACAAACGCCCTTTCATCATATCCTCTGAAACTTGAAAAAGATGTGCCACTTCCTCATGAGAGATTCCCTTCATATATGTAAGAACTATTGCTTCTTTCTCAACCTCTTTTAATTGATCAAGTGCATTAAATAAATCATTATGTGGCTCACTTTCCTCTGACGCTAGTAAACTTCCAGAAAGTTCCCGGCAGGTATGTATGAAAATGGAAGTAACCCATGTTTCGAATGATGTTTCCTTTTTATATCTAGGTAACTCCTTGTGTACTTTTACGATGGAGCGATAAAAAAGTTCTTCCATTTGCTGCTGATTCCTAAGACAGGCCCAACCAAGTATATAGAACGACTGTTTATGTTGATCGAACCATTCGAGGATGGATTTTATGCCTTTTTCTCTTATTGTAGTAATTAACATGGAATTATCTATTTTTGCTGAGATCATAAATGTGTTTCTCCCCCATTACACTAAAACAATACAAATATTTACTTTTTTTCCATTTTACAACAATTTATTCTCTATAATCCAACTAAACCTCAAAAGTGCAGCAAATTTCGTTAATTTTTTTAAATAAATCTAAAGGAATTTCTTTATTTTTAGAAAAACGTTTAATTAAGATAGACGCAATAAATAAGCCTAATTTCTCGATCGTTTCAAATGAGAAATTAGGCTTTAGTTGATTTTCGAAGTTAAAACTACTTCATTCGCAAAAATACTAGAGGGAAAGAAGCCCAACAAGGCTACGTATCTTTTGCCAACACTATTTTACTTTCACCGGAACCGCTAATTCAACAACCGCATCCATTGGGTTACCGTTCAATAACGCTTCAATAACATAGGTATCTTCATACTCAAGTTCAGGATGGTTTGGTAAAATTTCTCCAAAAAATTGGCGAATTAATTGATCGAATAATTTCCGACTTGGTGCTCCTTCAGCGGTAAGTATGACATAATCATTTGCTGGCAATACTAATTGTTCCGCATCACAAGCCTCGGTTTCTGTATTTGCTCCTGCGAAATAGGATAAGCCCTGACTACCCGTTTTCCCAACTGCATAACCAATTTTGTCTCTGCTGCCAGCCATTAGTGCACTAAATTTGCCACTTTGTGCGAGTGTCCCGAAGTGCGCTGATTTTTGTTTCGATACCTCATCCACATTCTCCATAGTTGGCATCAGAATAGAAGTGCTATAGCCAATCAATGTTAATTCAGCCATGTGTTTTATGGTTAATTCAGTCATTTTTAATTCCTCTTTTCTTATTTTATATTTATACTATAACCATCAAACCCTGACAGCTATCTGTCATATATTTGGAGAAACTTATGAAAATCGAACGATTAATTAGTATCATAATGATTTTATTAAAGCGAGAATTGGTCTCGGCTACAGAACTAGCTAAAATTTTTGAGGTAACGACCCGGACGATTTATCGCGATGTCAATACATTAAGCATGGCAAATATCCCTATTTTTACTGTTCCAGGACGAGATGGCGGAATTGGGCTAATGTCTACCTATAAAGTGGATAAAAAGCTATTAACCTCTAAAGATTTGCAAAATATCTTAACTGCCTTACAGGGTGTGGAGCAACTGATTCAAAGCCCAGAAATCAAATCAACTATAACGAAAATCCGTGCCATGCAAACAGATCAACTGAATGAGGAGATGGATTTTTCTTTACATTTTACTGGTTGGCAGGGAACAGAAGAATTGAAGGCCGTAGCTGAGTCTTTACAAAAAGCCATTCGTGAACATTTAATCGTTACATTTGACTATTACGATGTTAATGGCACACACTCTTCTCGAAAAATTGAACCCTATCACTTGATGTATAAGGGCGAACGCTGGTACTTACAGGGCTACAGCTATGAACGAGAGGATTTTCGCACCTTCCGCTTAGCACGAATGGCGAATTTGAAATTTACAAACGAAATATTTCATGCTCGTGATTATATCGTAAATGACAAAATACCAGAGGAAATGATCCCTCAGTTTTACCCAGTTCGGTTGAAAGCAAATATGCGGGTTCGCGATATCATCATTGAACGCTTCGGCATCTCGGTGATTACACCGTGTGACGAAACGTCCTACTATGTAGACCTGCAGCTTCCAAATGTGGAGACCGCCTATCGCTTTATTTTACAGTTAGGTGCAAATGCCAAAATGATTGAAGGAGGTCCTTTTGAAAATGACTTTCGCAATTATTTGGCAAAAGTAACCGAAATCTATGATCTTTAAAGCAATTTTCGTCAACTTTTTCAATCAACTATAAGGAGATTTCCTAATCTATAAAGGATATTTCAATTTTTAATCAAACATTTGATTAAGATACGCGTAACAAGAATTTTGTTGAATTTTTGAAGAATGTACCGTTTTCTGTAATACCTTTTTCCTTCCCATTTTAATTCAACGGAATCTTCACAACCTTATCCAAATATTCTGTTGTGCTATACCCAGTAATCTCCAAGCTTTTAGGAACCACTTTTTCTTCTTTGTTGTTACTGTTTAATTTTATGGTTTCAACTGTTACGTAGTAACGGGGGTTCTTAATTTTTTGGTACGGGACAGGTGTATTCATACCGTATTCCACTCCATTTTTATCAACGATTACTCCATCACTCATCTCTTCTGTACTAGTTTCATTTTCACCACCCACTCTTGTAATTTGAAATTGAAGGTTCTCATATTTTCGATTCTTAGTATTATGATCACTTATGACTACCATGGCTGGATGTCCAATTTCCACCTTATCGATAGAAATGGTACTTCCTGCATATTCAAAAGTTTGAGGATAATCTTTGGACGCATTCAATTCAATAGTTTTTGAATCTTGAATGTTTAAATAAGCAGCTTTTAGTTGAACGTTGACCTCTTTGGGTTTATTCTCCAAAAGTGGTCCAAAGGATGCTTGAAGAGTAGTCCAATTCATATCTTGTTGTGAATCCAAAAATGGATTGGCATAAATATCAAATTTTACTTTTCTATTGTTCAAAACTAGATTGTCAAAACTAAGGCCGTTAATCCACTTCTTTGACTGTTTAATACTGAGGCGATATTGTAGAATCGTTGCTGTTGGAGCAATGGTTAGTTTGTCTAACTGAACTGGAACTCCACTGATTACCATCTTTTTATGCAATACATAATCGGTCGAAGTCTGTTTTTTTATAGGAATCTTAAAGTTCCACTTCCCTGTTTTATATTCCATGTCCTCGCTAGCCATTTCATTATTTTGTTTAGATGCATCATGAGTCAATTTCTGTACCTTTGAAATCTTAAGTTTGATGGTACCTTTATTTGTTTTAAGTGGCGGAAGACTAATTTCCCCTTGAAATATGTTCTTTTTTTCATTCTTCACATCCGATTTAAGAGCAGGAGGATAGTTTCTCTGATATGCTTTTCTATCCATCATTTCAAATTCATTTTGCACAAAAGTCCCATCTTCAGCATTCATTTCATATTGATTTTTTCCTTTTGTATCTTCTATTTCATAAAAAACAAGCGTCTGAAATTTATCGGCAATTGCGCCCGTGATCCTAATCTTAACCCCATTGTCTTTCACTTCCATGTTTAGCCTTTCACCCAGGCCGTGTTGTAAAAAGGCACGCAATTTTGGATTTTCTTCTATCCATGAATAGTAAATATTCCTAAACACTCCCGTAAAATAACCTATACCCATGAATAATACGAAAATCCCTACAAAAATAAGCATCCTTCTTTTAAGTTTCTTGTTTTTCTGTTTTCTGCGCTTTCCCTGTTCTGCCAGCCTATTTTTGACGTTCTCCATCAAACCGGACGGCACATGAAAATCTTTAATCCCTTCAGTAAGATTTACGATGACTTCCTGAAAGGTAGCCAAATCCTCCTGACAGTCTATACATTGAAAAATATGTTTCTCTAAATCAATTTTTTTCGACCGATCCATGGTTCTTTCTAAGTAATCGATATAATGTTTTTGATACTCCTTACAGCCATTTACAGATGATCCGTACCCCCATTCTTTTTTAAGTGACTGAATTCCCGAATACAAAAGCCCCTTCATCATTTCCTCTGAAACTTGAAGAAGTTGTGCTGCCTCTTCATGAGAAATTCCTTTCACATATGTGAGGACTATTGCTTCTTTCTCATTCTCTTTTAACTGATCTAGTGCATTAAATAAGTCGTTGTGTTGTTCACTTTCCTCTGATGCTTGTAAGCTTAGCTCCCGACAGATATGTATGAAAATAGATGTAACCCACGTTTCGAATGATGTTCCCTCTTTATGTCTATTAAACTCCTTGTGCACCTTTGCAATGGTGCGGCAAAAAAGCTCTTCCATTTGATACTGATTCTTAAGATAGGACAAACCAAGTATATAGAACGACTGTTTATGTTCATTGAACCAATCAAAGATGGATTCAATGCCTTTTTCTCTTATTGTAGTTATTAATATGGAATGATCTATTTTTGCTGAAATCATAACTATGTTTCCCCCTTTAATGGGGCCTGTCCCCCACTGCACTAAAGCGAATACAAAAATTTATCTTTTTTTCCATTTTACAGCAATTCAAACTATTAAAAAAGCTTACCATAAAAACTGGTAAGCATATTTTCGCCTATTTACTTCCTTAAACATAACCCATCAAGGGGCTGAGTAAAATTTTAGCAAGTAACTCATATTAATGAAAAAAATATCAAAACAATGATAGGAATATAGAATTATTCATTCCCAAAAATAACCATCTTTTTTTGCTATCTTCCTTAGAGACGCCAAATCCCAGTCTTCCCCAAAGGGCATTGTGCCTAAAGCTTATTGAGATACTCGCTTTATACCAATTTATAGTTCATTACAAGGCCTCTTTTCTAATAGTTTTTTTTCAAATAACCTACCAGCTCTTCAGCACTTTCGAGGACTTGTTCGTTCGTTAAGAGGCGCACTCCCTGTTTCGTAAAAGTAGGCAAGAACCGCATACCAGTCAAGTTGGCTGTTGCCTGAAATGGTTTGGTTAACTCGCTTATGCTAAAGTGATTGTATCCGCCAGCCTGATATGCTTCTTCAGGTCCGCCTGTTGAAATTACTAACATAAACTCTTTGCCGCGCAATTTCGTTCCTCCTGACCCATAAGCCCAACCGTAAGTAAGCACTAAATCCTGCCATTGTTTTAACAAAGCGGGTGAACTGTACCAGTAGTATGGATATTGCAAAACGATACGATCATGCTCCAATAGAAGCTGCTGTTCTTTTTCCACATCAATCTCAAATATTGGGTAATGTGCATAGAGATTATGGACCGTAACATTTTCTTCTTGTTGAAGACGGTTCATCCACGTTCTATTTATCTTCGACTGTTCCAGGTTTGGATGGGTTACAATAACTAAT
>JAUZPL010000045.1 GCA_030705955.1 Bacillota bacterium
ACGTTGATTTGTTTGATGTATGTCAAAAAAATAAACGCTCAGGGTAAACGGGGCATTTCTGTCCTTGTAATGCTGACTTGTATTCTATCTTTACTTGCAGCTCCAACAACATGGGCGATGATGCCAATTGAATATGGAGGGTCGGTGACCAAACCGTTTGCCGGACCGGAGCTGCAAAGGCAGCATGGACGAGATGGAATGGCATCCAATCCAAAACTAGAAAACTATTTAATTGCAAATTATCAAAAAGGAACATACCTGGTAGCAACCTTAAACGCTACGTCGGCTGCGCCGATTATTCTTGATACGGGTCTTCCTGTTATGGCAATGGGAGGATTTATGGGAAGTGATCCAGCTATTTCGCTTGGAGAATTGAAAAACCTGGTAAACGAAGGTCAGATCCGTTATTTCCTTCTGCAAGGAAGGTCATTTGGCAATCAGCAATCAGATGTGGCCAATTGGATCAAAAATAATTGTGTCATCGTACCTGCATCCAAGTGGCAGGGCTCCCAAACAAATTTGACTCAGGGCCAAGGCTTGATGGGATATAGGAATGGTTCAACGACGCTTTATGAATATGTAATGAAATAGGAGATGGACAAGAGGACAGGTTCCTCGTCCCATTCCTTAATTTAAATAATGGGAGTCCTGTGGAGAGTAAAATCTTTACAGGGCTTTTCTTTTTTCAAGGGATAAGGGATAAGGTGACAGTCCCCCGTCCCCCGTCCCCCGTCCCCCGTCCCCCGTCCCCAATAGAAATTATTATTTAAAGAAAGCTTTATATATTCTTAAATTACCCTATCCGGCAAATCGATTGGAGATATACAAGTATATTCTTTGTGTAACCCAGAAAAAAATGAAATCGGATGTATATTCAAATGGCCCATATACAGGTGCTATTGCTGAGATTGATACCAATTATTTCACCTTAAGTAAAACCTTAGAGGTGAAAGCCAATCCGTTTGATATTGCCGTTGATGAGAATGGGAACTTATATATTTCATCTGCTTCAGGGCAAGACGAAAATATCAAGATTTATTCCTTACAAAAAAATATAGAGGTTCCGAATTCGATTTCAGGGAATGTGGGTCTCTACGCTGGCACTTATATTTTTTATAATTCGGCTGCTTCTAAGCTTTATTTCATTTCAATCGCTTTAAGTCCTAATAGATTAAATGCGGTGGAAGTGAATAATGGTATCCCAAAACAAGAGTATTATGATGAAACTTCTTCTTACTATAAGGGTTTACACCCATTTGTGAAGGTATCACCGGATGGAACAAGTTTATATGACAATTTGGGGAATGTCATCGAAAGCACGATGTTTGAATCGGGAGATATGGTTCAACGGTTTATACTTGGTAAGAGTTACAATGATTATGCCTTCAGTTTACAAAATGGATTCGTGTTTGGGGCAGCATAGACCAATTAACTGCAAAATTTGCAGGTCACATAATTGGAAAAGGAACATTAATGGGGTATTATGAGGTAGATTGATTTGGTCGAATGAATTGTTTCTAATGGGTATAAATTTTAAAATTGTTATATGTAAAAAAAAGGTTTGTGGATTAAAAAAACCAAATGGTTTAATTATTAGTAGAATTCATACTCTATCATTTTTTAATAGTAAGAGGAAGCCTAAAAAGGTTTCCTCTTTTGCATATTGTAAATAGGAGCATATAAAAAGGGGAAAATCTTTTGGTAAGTGTTGCTTTAATAAGAGGTCAAATATGAAATGATTGATAAAGAATGTAAGATTATTTATTTTTCACTTTTGTTAATTGATTATACCTTGTTAAATAAATATCAAGTCTTTGACTAATTTCAATTGTTCTTTCGCTATAGAAACCATTTGAAGAAGCTGATTCAAATAACTTTTTTCTTAGTAATTCAATCGTTTCTTTTAGCTCATTAGGAGCCATTAATTCTAATAGTAACACCTTAAACACTCCAAAAAAGTTAATTTAAATCAAAATTACTCCAAAATTCCATAAACACCATAATATTCTATCAAACTAAATGTTATTTCGTAAATTGAAAAAATAGAGGTCACATAAAATTCACAGTTTGTGAAGGGTGAAATGGGATTTAGGTATTTAAATAACTTTATACATAAATAACGGAACCACCTTCAAATATTGACAAATACTTACATAAATTTTATTATAATAGTAAAATTATTGGAAATTTTGCTATTATCTACTATAAAGCACGATTAAAGAATAAATTATTACACCTTTATACAGGAGTAAGGGCACGAGAACTTGTCAGAATCAAAATAGGGGATATTGAGGGGGATTTCTATGAGTCTTTATTCAAAGTGGGGGAAAGGGTTTATAAAACTTGTTTACTTTTTATTTGGAAAACCGTATAGGGAAGATAAAATATTCTTGGTTATCTTTTGGATTGTACCTATCTTTTATTTTTTCGCAATGATTTATCTTTTTATACAATGTATCTATACAGGGGGATTCCTTTCTCTATTCATTTCCTTAATCTTATTTCCGCTTATGGTTAGAATTGTATTTAAATTCAATGCTACTATGCACAAAATATTCCATAAATAAGGATATACTATTGCGTTGAAAACATGAAATCTCAAAGGAGAAGCAATGTCTATGGACCATATATTTTATAATCATATAGTTACTGGCCTTTTAATCTTAATCATAGGTTTATTCATCATGGCCATTTCAATATTTTATATTTACCTAGAGTTTAAAGAACGAAAAAATGAATCAATAATAAGTGTTGTCCTTGATAATGTATTTGGTTTTTTGTTGGGTTCTGGTCCAACTGGTATGACATTAGGTCTATATTTCTCCTTAATAGTAATAGTAATCGGTGGGTGGGTTTTATTTTATGGAAGTAATCATGTGTGAAGGGTTTTAACTTCCTTGAAGGAATTCCTAAAATTCAGTGGTATAGATGCAAAATCGTTGAGATTACACTTTTAACTCCGACTCCTTTTTGGATTTTTAATGGCTCTACCCTTAAATTAATGTGCAAATTTTTTTGCATGTATGTCTGTTATAGCTGAATGTACATTTCACTGTGTTTGAAAAATAAACGGTAAAATTCCGTTTAAATTGGGAAATACCCATATTTCCCTAAAGGTAAGGGAAGTTTTTCCGTTTATATTATCTAAATCTTTGGATTTTGTCTTATGTGGAGCAGTTAATCGGAATATCTCCGTTTATATCTGCTTATTAAGCCCACAATATACATTTGCCGGAAATTCTCCGCCTATGCATTCCATACCTTCACGAAAATCAACAATGAATAATGACAAAGCCTTTTTTAAAAATACATTTTCTCTAATTTACTAATTTGATAGTATAAAGGAATAATAAATAGATTGATAAACTCATGAAACAAAAAAGCTACCTTCATAGAACTGAAACATCCAAGAAAAAGGAGATCAAAATGATACATTTATCTAAAAGAACAATCTACATTGTCGCCGCAATCTTACTGTTTCTATCCATCTACCCTGTACATCCAAGCTATGGAGAAACCATGTTAAATGTAAAGGATTACGGGGCATTGGGAGATGGGATAACGGATGATACGGCCAGCATCCAAAATGCGTTAAATTTTGCTTCACAGCAAGGAATCCCGCTTCTTTTTCCTCAAGGGACCTATAATGTGAAACAGCTATTTGTACCAAGTAATTCAAGTGTGGTAGGTCAAGGTGCTATCATAAAAGCAGCTGCTGATTCTTATTCTCTCTTTGTGGTGAAAGGGGATCATGTTTCCATTAGCGGATTGACACTTGAGGGGAGCAATCGGACATACGTAGGGATTTCTGTATTAGCCAATGTGACGGATGTGAAAATTTCTAACACGACGATACAGAATATTTCTCAATCACTAAATAATCCGTATCCCACACATATTCCTTCAGGGATTCGAATTTATGAAGGGACAAAACAGATTGTTGTAGATGGGGTGACCATTAAAAATGTCTACTCGAAATATAAATGGGTGACAGGGGCTCCTCCCATCGCGCGGGGAATATTGATTACACCAAACAATGATGTCAATAGCCCTAGTGAGGTGGTTGTGGAGAATTCTACTATTGATGGAGTGGGCCCAAAGGATGATGGGGATGGTATATGTGTTCAATTGTTTAAAACAAAGGTAAATGTTCAGATTTTGAATAATACCTTTCTTCACACTCAAAAACGTGCGATTAAAATTCAATCACCGGGCGCACTAATTCGTGGCAATAAAATGGTTAATTCATATAATAGAAATAATTTTTATCAGTATTCACCCGATCCGAAGTGGTATGATATGTGGTCAGCTATTTCTGTATATGCAAATGATGTAACAGTAGAAAATAATCAAATTACTGGAATTGGAAATTATGGAGCTGCCGTTGATATCGCGGGTGGAAACAACGTTTTAATAAAAGGAAATTCAATTGAAAACGGAATTCATTCCAATTATAAAAAAGGAAACTTAATTGTGGTTTCGAAGGATTTTAATAACAATATTAATTTCTCAAACATTACAATTACGGGCAATCTTGTAAAGAACGGGAATGATGGGATCGTCATCTCTGCTAAAGTGAAAAACCTTTCTGTTTACGGAAATAAGGCCATTAATTGTTTTAAAGGCTATGTAAAATAAAATGGTAAGGGGTGTCCTAAATTTAATAGGACACCCCTTTTCTACTAAATCTGCATCCTTTTTTCAAATTATTACAAGAATGTTACCTTTTTGTAATCTATTTTTAAAATAATGTCGTAATACTGTATGATATAGTTGATATAGGAAATAGTTTGAAAATTCTACAAACTAATGAGGTAATAGGATGAATAAAAATAATAAATGGATGGTTATGCCTTTTCTTATTGTCATCATGTTTTCAGTATTCCTTTATTCACCAAAAAGCTCTTTAGCAGCTGGTACGGCTCCTACTAAAATCATTTCAACCGCAAAACACTTGATTGGGACACCCTATCATTATGGGGGTGAATCACCAAGAGGGTTTGATTGTAGTGGATTTGTTAATTACGTATTTAAACAGAATGGAATTTCACTAACTAGAAGCTCTAGTACGTTATGGGTCAGTGGTGGAATAAGGGTATCTGAGCCTATGCCAGGAGATATTCTCTTTTTTAATACAAATGGTAGTTCCGTGTCACATGTGGGTATTTACATAGGAAATAATGAATTTGTTCATAGTGCCTCAGGTGGAGTGCAGATTAGCTGCCTTTCTGAAAAATATTATCGTCATACATACGTAGGTTCAAAGCGTTTTTTATAAAATAATGATAAACTACTAGAGACAGAAGCCATGTGGCTGCCTGTCTTTTTCATGTTTTGAGGATGGGGAATGGGAAATGTTGTTATCTAAACAAAAAAAG
The DNA here is from genome assembly GCA_030705955.1 of Bacillota bacterium. Taxonomy (GTDB): domain Bacteria; phylum Bacillota; class Bacilli; order Bacillales; family Cytobacillaceae; genus JAUZPL01. The sequence continues at coordinate 5,379 of JAUZPL010000045.1, forward strand.
TGCATATTATGATATAATTCGACTAGAAAAGTCACTTCAGGAGATGGAGAAATTAAATATGATTACGAGAATCAAACAATTCTTTAATGAGAGTGCTTCGGATATAAAAAAGCTTAACAAACTAGTATATTTGGTTAATAACTTAGAAGAGAAATATGAGAGTTTTAGTGATGAAGAATTAAAAGATATGACTCTTGTGTTTAAGGAACAGCTTGAACAAGGGAAATCTCTAGAAGATATAAAAATAGATGCATTTGCGGTGGTTCGAGAAGCAGCAAAGCGGGTGATAGGGCTTCGGCATTATGATGTTCAATTAATTGGCGGATTTGTCCTTTTTAACGGCAGTATTGCGCAAATGAACACTGGAGAAGGGAAAACACTGGTTGCTACTCTTTCCAGTTATCTGCATGCGTTAGAAGGAAAAGGTGTCCATATTGTTACAGCAAATGAATACCTCGCTCGAAGAGATAAAGAACTAATGGGACAAATTCATGAATTTTTAGGCTTGAAGGTAGGATTGAACATATCCCAAATGGAACCGGAATTAAAAAGGGACGCCTATCAAGCGGATATCACATATGGGACAGGAACTGAGTTTGGCTTTGATTATTTGCGTGACAATATGGTCAAAACAAAGGAAGAAAAGGTTCAAAGACCACTTCACTATGCGATTGTTGATGAAATCGATAGTATTTTGATTGACGAAGCGAGAACTCCTTTGATTATTGCTAATAAATCAGATAATGGAGCAGAGCTCTTTACTATTACTGCTTTGATCATGAAAAATTTTGAAAAAGATGTACACTACAAAGTTTCGGAAGAGACAAAAGAAGTTTATTTAACGGATGAAGGCGCCGTACAAATTGAACAAGCATTTGGAATTGAGAACTTGTATGATGCAGAGCATCAGGAACTTTTGCATAGTGTCACCCAATCTCTTCGTGCTGAGATTATTATGAAGCTGGATGTCGATTATATTGTAAAAGAAGGTAAGGTTTTACTGATCGATAAATTTACGGGTCGAATTATGGAGGGAAGGACCTTTAGTGATGGCCTCCATCAGGCGATTGAAGCAAAGGAAGGACTGGAAATCACTGAAGAGAATGAAACCTATGCAACCGTGACCATTCAAAACTACTTTACCATGTATAAGAAGCTAGCTGGCATGACAGGTAGTGCAATGCCTTCAAAGGATGAATTTTTTGAAACCTATGGATTGCACGTAATAGAAATTCCAACCAATGAACCAGTTGCTAGAGTGGATTATCCTGATATGATTTATTCCACCTATGAGGCAAAAGTCAAAAAGATTGTGGCTGAAGTGAAGAAAATGCATGAAATAGGCCGCCCTGTTTTAATTGGAACTACTTCAATTGAGCAATCGGAGCGACTTTCTTCCTATTTAAATAAGGAAAAAATCCAACATCAAATATTAAATGCGAAAACGGAAGAAGATGAGGCAAAGATTATTGTCTCTGCAGGGCAAAAAGGCCAAGTGATGCTTGCAACCAACATGGCTGGGCGTGGAACAGATATTGTCCTTGGTGAAGGGGTTAAAGAAATAGGTGGCCTCCATATTATTGGTACAGAGCGGCATGAAAGCAACCGAATTGATATGCAGCTTCGAGGAAGATCAGGTAGACAAGGTGACCAAGGTTCATCCCAATTCATTATCTCATTAGAAGACGATTTGTTTACTTATTATGATGAGGAAGAAAAAGAACGTTATCGAAACAAAATCAAAACAGATGAATCTGGCCTAATTCTCTCACCAGATCCTGAAAAATTCACAAAAACTGTACAGGAAACAATTGAAAACATGCACTATTCAGCTAGAAGCCATTTGTTGAAGCTCGAAAGTGTGATGGACCGACAAAGTAAAGTGGTTTATTCGATGAGGGACCGGATATTAGAGATTAGCCAGGCAGAAATGATTGAAGAGGTCCTGAGCTATATTCAAAACTTTATTCATAATGTAGTGGATTTGTATTTTCCTGAGGAACCTGAACGAAGAAATCCCACAGCTTTAATAGAAAACCTTTCCTCTATCTTATTTCAATTTCACTGGGATTTAAGTGTTCTAGAGGAATTGGATAAGGAGGATTTGGAGAAAAAGGTTCAAAATGAATATGCACAAGTAGAATCTTTTATCTTAAGCCTTAAAGAGGACGAAGGGCTAGGGCAGCAGTTAAAAGGATTTATGCTTTATCAGATTGATTCCAACTGGATTAAATATTTAGAAATGATGATGCAAATTAAGGATGGAATTACCCTTAGAAGCTATGGACAGGAAGATCCGTATAGGGTATTTGAAATACAAGCATATGATGAATATCAACATTTGCTGTTTACCATTCAGTCTGGTATTAGTCTAAACTTTATGGAATATGTAAAAAGCAAATTCTATCAAACCCATGATGGAGAGGAAGTTAACTAAATGGCAATGTATCAAAATAAAGAAGTGGAAGAGGATTCTGCCTCTTCCTCTCAAGTCGTTGAAATAAAAGAGGATTCCAAACCTGAAGAAGAAGGGGTAAAAACCAAATTGCATTTTCCTACGGATTGGGATATTCTTCCGAAGGAAAAATATATCTATCAATTTCATCATCAAAAACTGCCGAAAATTCATGTAGGCCAAGCCTCTATTTATGCAATTAAATTTCTTGAGGTAAACGAGGAAATATTAGTGGAGGCATTTATTCAAAATGCAACCGAGCAGGCGTTGAAATTTGAAGAGGTAGATTTAGTGGTGGTAGATGAAAAGGGAGAGCTTGCCGCAAAGAAAACTTTTTCATTTGAACTACTTGAAGAATTCCCTCCTTTATCATGTACACCATGGAGATTTATTTTCTTAAAGGAAGATCGAGTTTCTGTCAAGACTCCTTCCAACGAATGGAAGATTTTATTTCAAGTTAAAACAGAAAGACTTGATTTAGAAAAGAGTTGGGAAGAAAGCCTAACACCTGAACAGAAGGAAAATTTCAAAAGGATGTTAGAAAAGCTTCCTAAAATGGGTAAGGATGAAGTGAATTTTACGGGTATTCATGTTCGGTTTTTAGAAAACCAATCATTAGAAGTGATGGTGTTTGTACGAAACGGAACCTCTCAAGGGATGCAATTAGAAAAACTTCCATTAACACTTGTAGATGCAAGCGGGGATGTTGTATGTAAAGGACAGTTCGAGCTTCCCCCATTAACAGTAAATCCGCATACAGCAAAGCCATGGGCCTTTATTTTCCCTTTAGAGCTTATACAGAAGGAACAGCCAGACTTCTCTAGGTGGAGAATTGAGGTTCAAAATAATAATGAATAATATAAAAAATCGTTGATCCCTTGATCAACGATTTTTTATTAAGAAAAATCAGGCCAATTCTTTTGATAGATATCTCCATCGACTTTTTCAATGGTGCGATATCTGAAAGGGACTAATTTGCTTTCGTCTTTCTCCATATATTCTTTGGCCATTTCAAACGGGATTAATTGGAATTCATCCTTACTTTCTGCGATTAGATAGGCACCGATGACTTTCCCATTGTGCCGCATATCAAGGGTAAGGAAGGATGGATAATAGGTCTCGTCGGCAGCAAGCAAAACAGCTTTAGCCGTAATATTTCCGTCCTGTTCTACTTCGACGGGGTCATTACTAATTTTATCTAAAACTTTCACTGCCCATCCGGATTTTTTATAGCCTCCAATGATCTTAGGAGGGTTGGAAGCGATTAAATTAAGAAGATCATTTGAATTATTTGGGTTACTCATGATTTTCCTCCATGAAACCATTTAAATGACACTAAGGTCTAAAAGTAAGATTAGCATAAAAGTTTTCTTAACACAATTAATAATTATACACGAAATCAGATGTAACAAAGATGAAATATAAATGGAATAAATTTATAAAATAAAACTCTCCCAGAAAGCAAAAAATAAATGAACCGGAATGAAAAGGGTTTTTCAACATATTTTTTAGTCATACAATGTAATTCATGTTATAATAGCATGTGCACAAAAAAATGAGTTATTCATGTAGTATTGAAACAAGGAGGGTTTATATATGAAATATAGGGCAAGAATGCTATCGCTCATATGTATAGATTCCGTTATTGTTCTTTTCTCGATATTTATGTCCTATTTTTTTCTTAATCCATTTTCTCATTATATAATGAAAATTGATATGTTAAAGACAATGATAGTGACTACCTCTATAACCCTATTGTTAACCCACCACATTTTTTCATATGTTTTTGGGTTATATCGAAGGGTATGGAAATATGCAAGTATGGAAGAGCTTGTTGGAGTATTTAATGTTGTAACCTCTTCTATTATTGTTACGGCTATTGTACAAAAAATTGCTTTTAATAATGTATTTTTACAAGGGCTTTCCTTAACTTATATGCTGCATATCTTGCTTCTCGGTGGAGTTAGATTTTGGTCACGCTTTACCCAAACAGTCCTTTTTGAAATTAAAGCAAAAGGAATTCGCCCTGTCGAAGCAAAACGAACATTAATTATTGGAGCAGGATCAACCGGAAGAATGCTCATACGGCAATTAAAGGATCATCCAAAAAATGATTTGAACCCAGTTGCCTTTGTTGACGATAATGAAAAAGTTCAACAGTTTAATGTCGGAGGCCTTCCTGTCGCGGGTACTATAAATGATCTGCAAAAGGTTGTTAAACGATTTAATATTGAACATGTCGTGATTGCGATTCCTTCTTTAAGCCATCAAAGATTAAACGAAATTGTAACAGAAACGAAAAAGGTTTGTAAAAATATACAAATCCTTCCTTTAATCGGTGACTTAGCTTCAGGTAAGGTATCCATCAATCAAATTCGCGATGTTTCGATTGAAGATCTCCTTGGTCGTGATCCGGTAAAGCTAGACTTTGAAGGAATAGAAGATAAAATTGAAAATAAAACCATTTTGGTGACAGGCGCAGGCGGTTCAATCGGTTCTGAGCTATGCAGACAGCTTTGCCAATTCAGGCCTAAAAAATTAGTATTATTAGGACATGGTGAAAATAGTATTTATTCCATAGAAATGGAATTACGCAGTTTATTTGGAAAGCAAATTGAATTTATAACTGAGATTGCGGATGTTCAGGATAGAGATAAAATTTTTAGTATTTTATTTAAACATAGGCCAGCCTTTGTTTTCCACGCTGCTGCCCATAAGCATGTGCCTTTAATGGAACGAAATCCTGAAGAGGCCGTCAAAAATAATGTATACGGAACGAAGAATGTGGCAGAAGCTTCCGATGCTGCAGGTGTAAATACGTTTGTCCTTGTTTCGACTGATAAAGCCGTAAACCCAACAAGTGTCATGGGTGCAACGAAAAGAGTCGCAGAGATTATTATCCAAAACCTTGCAAAGAATAGTCAAACACGCTTTGTTGCCGTTCGTTTTGGGAATGTTTTAGGTAGTAGAGGAAGTGTGGTTCCTTTATTTAAAAAACAAATTCAAAAAGGTGGCCCGATTACGGTTACCCATCAGGATATGACAAGGTATTTTATGACGATTCCAGAAGCCTCAAGGCTTGTGATTCAAGCGGGTTCACTTGCTAGAGGTGGAGAAATTTTTGTTTTAGATATGGGAGAGCCAGTTAAAATTACGGATCTTGCCAAAAACCTCATTAAGCTATCTGGTTTTACTGAAGACGAAATTAAGATTGAATTTACGGGTATGCGTCCTGGGGAAAAATTGTATGAAGAAATTTTAAACGAGGATGAAATTTATCCAGAGAAGATTTATCCTAAAATCTATATTGGAAAAGCGACTCAAGAAAATGTGGATGTAATTCTTGAAGAGCTTAATGCCAATTTAGGTGACGAACAAAAGTTACGAGAATCCCTACTTAGGATTGGGAATAGAAAAAAAGCAAATGAAAAAAAAGAAGTAGAAAAAGAAATGATACCTGTTACATGAAAAAAACGTAAGGATATTTCCTTACGTTTCTAATATATTATACATCTTACATAAAAGGATGAGAATCTATGAGCAATATCACAAAAGGCTTAAATGTCATTATTGGCGAAAACGTAAGCTTTGGAGAGAACGTTTCAATCGGTCATAACGTTATCATATATGACGGAACTCAAATAGGTAATAATGTCATGATTCAAGATAATGTGGTGATTGGAAAGCAACCAGCTCGTGCAAAGAATTCAATTCTTCCTGAAGTAAAAAAATTACCACCAACTGTAATTGGAAACGGCGTAACAATTGGTACGAACTCGATTATATATGCTAACGCCGTGATTGCTGATGATGTTTTTGTTGCAGACTTAGCCACCATTAGAGAACGGGTCACAATTGGCGAGAAAACGATTGTTGGCCGTGGTGTAGCCGTCGAAAATGATTGTCAGGTTGGGGATTATTGCAAACTTGAAACCAATTGCTATATAACGGCTTATTCTACAATTGAAGATTATGTTTTTATCGCACCATGTGTTGTGACAACAAACGATAACTATATGGCAAGATCAAAAGAACGCTATGATCATTTTAAAGGTATTACCGTGAAAAAGGGTGGTAGAATCGGAGCGAATGCAACCATTTTACCTGGAAAAACCATCCATGAGGATGGCGCAGTTGCAGCAGGAAGTGTTGTAACGAAGGATGTTCAGAACGGATCGATTGTTTGCGGTGTTCCTGCCAAATCTCTTCGACAGGTTCCAGATGCACAGCTACTTAAAAACCAATAATAGTGAGTGTTCATGATGAAAATTTTATTAATTAACCATTATGCGGGTTCTAATATTCATGGAATGGAATACCGGCCATATTATTTAGCAAAGGAATGGGTAAAAAGCGGCCACGAAGTAACAATTGTCGCTGCCTCTCATTCTCATATTCGTACGGTCCAGCCAGATGTTAAAGAAAGTATTCAAGAAGAAGTTCTTGATGGAATAAAATATATTTGGATCAAGACTCCTGTATACGGTGGAAATGGGGTTAAAAGGATCATCAATATGATGATATTTGTGAAGGAGCTTTTACGTCTTGGAAATGAACTAGCAAGAACTATTCAGCCAGATGCGGTCATTGCTTCTTCAACCTATCCACTTGATATCTATCCAGCAAAGAAAATTGCTAAGAAAGCGGGAGCCAAGCTTGTGTTCGAGGTTCATGATCTTTGGCCACTCTCTCCAATGGAGCTAGGAAATATGTCTCCGTACCACCCTTTTATCATGGTTATGCAAAAGGGTGAGAATGATGCTTACCGTTTAGCAGATGAAGTTGTTTCCCTGTTACCCAAAGCAGATCAGCATATGGTCGAGCATGGCATGAAGCCTGAGAAGTTTCATTATCTTCCAAATGGAATGGATCTAGAGCAATGGGAGGAATCATCCGAGGTTATTCCTGTTGAACATCAAAGGGTTATTGAGCAACTTAAAAATGAAGGTAAATTCTTAGTTGGTTATGCTGGTACACACGGCATTGCGAATGCACTGGAATATGTCATTGAAGCTGCCTTACAACTGAAGGATGAACCTGTTTCCTTTGTTTTGGTTGGAAAAGGACCAGAAAGGGAAGAATTAGTAAAAAAGGCAAAGGAAAAAGGAGCCGAAAACATTTACTTCCTTCCGGTTATTAACAAGAAGGCAATTCCAGACTTTTTATCCAGAATGGATGCACTCTATATAGGCTGGAGAAGGAGTAGTCTATATCGTTTTGGTGTAAGTCCGAATAAGCTGCTTGATTATTTAATGGCAGCAAAGCCAATTATTCATGGAATTGAAGCAGGAAATGATCTTGTAGCTGAAGCAAATGCCGGTATTTCGATTCCACCAGAAGATCCTGTTAGGATTGCAGAGGCTGTCCGTAAGATGCAGGCCTTGCCCCTTGGTGAACGTAGCCGTATGGGTGAAAATGGCAGAAATTTTGTTAAAAATACGCATGATTACAAAATCATTGCCAAAAAATTTAGTGATATAATGAAAGAGGAAAACTAGGAATTGATAAAGGTGTGAAAATCATGAATTTTATTCCCTATGACTTTCCTTTAATTGAAGATGAAGAAAAAATGGGTGATAGTGATGGAAGGTAAAGCTGTTTCTTCATATAGTCCACAGGGATTTAGCCTGAATGACTTTATTAAACGATTGTTCGATATTTTGATGTCACTGATTGGTGTCATCATTCTTTCGCCTGTTTTCCTTGTGATTAGCTTGATGATTAAGTTTGATTCCAAAGGCCCCGTTTTCTTTAAACAGGTTCGAGTTGGAAAAGGGGAAAGAAATTTTAAAATTCTCAAATTCCGTACGATGGTAACAGACGCAGAAAAAAGAGGGGCTCAAATCACAGTCGGTAGAGACAGCAGAATTACACGGGTTGGGCATTTTTTACGAAAGTCAAAGCTGGATGAAATTCCTCAACTCTTGAATGTTCTAAAAGGCGATATGAGTCTTGTTGGTCCCCGACCTGAGGTTCCCAAATACACGAAGTATTATGATAGTAATCAAAAACGAATTTTTGAAATTCGTCCGGGTATCACAGACTTTGCCTCGATCAAATATAGGGATGAGAACGAAATTTTGGCTCAAAGCAAAAACCCTGAAGAAACATATATAGAAGAAATTATGGTTGATAAATTAAACCTGAATCTTCAATATCTTTCAGAACGGTCTCTCATCACAGATATTAAAATTATCTTTATGACACTTTTAAAAATAGTGAAATAAACTGCTTGTAGACATGGTTCTACAAGTTTTTTTATATGCAAATTTCTTATCTGCCCTCTTTCTGGAGAACTAGCATTCTTCTTTTTTATTGAAACAATCGTAATCTCCTCCCTTATATAAGCAATCAATATATCATTTTTCCCATTTACCAATGACAAAATCTCTGTTAAAGTTAAGTAATAAACGGTTAAAATTGTAAAAAAACAGGAGGTTTTTGTCATTGAAACGTAAACAACTCCCTATTTTTCTTGCCTTTTGTCTTATATTGTCGACATTTGCGATGGCGAGTAAGACGGAGGCAGCAAGCTCGATATCTGTTAAGCTTGTAAACTATTTAGGGAATCAGTCAACGGTCAATTTTAGTACAGCAGGAACTTTTAAACTAGCAAACAGCAACACTCGAATTTCTGGAGCGGATCGGTTTGAAGTAGCTTCTAACGTTGCAGGACAAGGATGGACGAGGGCAGACAATGTTATTGTTGTTAATAGCAATGCTTTTGCAGATGCGTTGGCAGCGGCACCCCTTGCCTATAAATATAATGCACCGATCTTATTAACAGAGCCTGATTCACTTAATTCTACTACAGCAACAAAAATCAAAGATCTTGGAGCAACCAAGGCTTATATTGTTGGGGGAACTGCTAGTGTTTCTGATAACGTAGCTTCGAGCCTACAGAACCTAACAGGAAATGCTGTAGAACGAATCGCAGGAAAAGATCGATTTGAGGTGGCTAAAAATGCTGCTACCGAGTTAGGTCCTACCTCTTCTGCAGTTGTTGCAAATGGTGAACTATTTACTGATGCCTTAGCAATTGCCCCATATGCTGCAAAAAATGGAATTCCAATTCTATTAACGGATACAAACGACTTACCAGGAAGTACAAAGGATGCATTAGCTGGAAAAACCAATACTCTAGTTATCGGTGGTACGGGTAGTGTTTCAAACTCTGTTTATGGACAATTGCAAAATCTAACTGGCAGCACAAAAAGGATTGCGGGTGCTGATCGGTATGAGGTTTCTGCAAATATTTTAAATGATCCAAGTCTTGGACTTAATCCAGATACGGTATTCTTGTCAAGTGGGGAGACTTTTGCAGATGCTTTAACTGGATCTGTTCTAGCCGCAAAGCAAAATGCACCATTGTTATTAACGGATGGAACACAACTTCCAACCATCATAAAACAAACCCTTGTTAACGCAAAAACTTCAATTGTGAATGTTCTAGGTGGAACAGGTTCGGTATCTACAACCGTAGAGAATGCCCTGCCAAATCAATATTATTTGCAGCCAGGAACCACCTATTCTGCTGAATTAGTAAATGGGGATCTAAACCTATATAAAGGAACAGACTTGGTGAAGGATTTCGGTAAAACCCCTTTCACCGTTATGTCTGATTATTCTACCAATAACCGTCTAACCATTCTTTCTGGAACTCAGCATACGTATCTTGGAACAATGGAGTTTGAAAATGAAGGATCGGATGTTAGACCAATCAATCAAAATATCCCTTTTGAAGAATATATAAAAGGGGTTGTCCCACGTGAAATGCCTGCTTCTTGGAATGTGGAGGCATTAAAAGCACAAGCCGTAGCAGCAAGGACATTTTCTATTGATGATTTAGGAAAGGTAGTACCAGACGGACAATCATACCAGGTGTATGGCGGGTATGCTCCTGATGCCTATACTGACAAGATTAGTAGTCTAGTAGATGCGACAAAAGGTCAGGTCCTTCGTGATAGCAGCGGAAAATTAATTACGGCGTTCTTTACCTCTAGTAATGGCGGTATGACATTATCAAATACAAATACGTATGGCTCAGCACTTGTTTCTTATTTAACAACAAAGCCTGATCCATATGATTTGGCATCTTCCAGTCCAAATAAGTCATGGAATTTTACGATTAAAAATACTCAAATTGATATGACGGGCAAGGATTTGACTCAACCATCTACTTGGTGGGGTACTCCGGAAGCAAATACTCAAATTGCTTCTAATATCAAGTCTTTCTTATCAGGCTGGAAGGATTCGTCAGGAAATTACTATGTGAATCCAAGCTATGAAATAAAAATTGTCTCTATCCCAGCTCTTTCTTTCACAACCTCTTTTACAGCAACTACGGAAATAATGGGTAATATCACTGTAAACTATTATTTAAGAGATAAGAGTACAGGCAATTTTGTCATGGACAATGGGCAAATCAAACAAAATACCTTAACAATCCAGAGAAGAGCCTATGATATTCGTTCCATGCTTGGAACGGATTATATGAAGAGCCCTTATATCAAGTCTGTCCAACAAACATCGGATTCCCTTGTTGTAACTGGTGGTGGCTGGGGTCACGGCTTGGGCATGAGTCAATATGGGGCAAATGTAATGGCTAGCTCATCATATAACTTTACCTATGATAAAATTCTAAAATTCTATTATCCAGGTGCAATACTAGGAAACTAAGTCTTGAGAGAAAAGGAGGATTAGCCTAGCCTAGTTCTCTTCTTCTTTTTCATACAAATACAGGAGGTTCTCATCTTGAAAAAACTACTGTCCTTTCTCTTGTTTGTACTTATTTTTACATTTTCTGCCGGAATGGTTTTTGCAGATAGCACAACTAGCCGTATTGATGGCAATGACCGCTTTGATGTTGCGAATAATCTTGCAAACCGTGAATGGTCTGCAGGAGCGGATAAGGTTGTGCTTGTCAATTATGATGCATTTGCCGATGCGCTAGCAGCAGCACCTTTAGCCTATCACTATAATGCTCCGATTCTATTAACAGAACCAAATCAATTAACTCAGTCGACTAAAGATGAAATTCAACAGGTTTTACATCCTAAGGAAGTCATTATTATTGGTGGAGAAGGCAGTGTTTCGAATGAAGTGGTCAGTGAACTTCAAGCCATGTCTATTCCTACCGTAAGAAGGATTGATGGACAAGACCGTTTTGAAGTTTCGAAAAATGTTGCAAATGAATTGCCTCCTTCTTCAAAAGTTGTCGTGGCAGATGGTTTGAATTTTCCGGATGCCTTATCCATTGCTCCATATGCTGCACAAAATGGATATCCGATTCTTTTAGGAAATGAAACAGATAATTTACCTGACCAAACGAAACAGGCCATTTTAAGTAGGAACCCATCTGCAAGTATTATAGTCGGAGGAACGGCTAGTGTTAGTCAGAGTATTGAAACACAAGTTCCTTCACCAACAAGAATTGGTGGACAAGACCGTTACGAAGTTTCTAGTAATATTGTTAAAACGTTAAATCTATCAACAGCACAAACGTTTGTTGCTACTGGCTCTACCTTTGCGGATGCCTTAACTGGTTCAGTAGTAGCAGCAAAAGAAAATGCACCCATTCTTTTAACTGAAACAAATAGTGTTCCTTCCTCTATCCGTCAGCTTGTAGTGGATAAAAGCATTAGCAACTTTATTGTCTTAGGTGGAACAGGTTCTGTATCTGCGACGATTCCTGCACAGCTCATTGGCCAGCCAGCAGGTCAATTACAAGGATTAAAGATTGTTGTAGATGCTGGGCATGGTGGGATAGATAATGGTGCAAGTGGAAATAACTTATTGGAAAAGAACGTAACATTGGCTGTGGCTGAGGATTTAAAAACCTTGTTAATCAATGCCGGGGCAAATGTAGTCATGACAAGGGATTCAGATTCTTATCCTACCTTACAAGATAGGGTTGATATTGCGAATTCTATTCATGCAGATTCCTTTATAAGCATCCACTGTAATGCAAGTACCTCAACTGCTAGTGGCACGGAAACGTATTGGAATAGTCAATATGTTGGAACACAAAGTCAGGAACTTGCTCAGGATATCCAAACTCAAATGGTTACTAAATTGGGTACGGTCGACCGTGGAGTAAAAGAATCTGATTTTTATGTAATCAAAAATACTACAATGCCAAGTGTTCTAGCAGAGTTAGCCTTTATCACAAATTCAAGTGATGCTGCGAAATTAGGAAATCCTTTATATCAAGAAGCTGCAGCAGAAGCGATTTTTACAGGCTATTTAAACTACTTTAAAAAATAATTCATTGAACCTGCCTTAGGGCAGGCTTTTCTTATTTTATAGTTTCAAATGTTCGGTAACCTAATTAGAAAAAATAGTTATTTCAATTTTATTTCCCATTCTTGTAAAAAAGTTTTATTATAGATAGGAAGAAATTCACGATTCATTTTAAGGAGTATCTATGAAATCTCTTAACATTTTAACAAGTCGATTTCCTTACCCTCCCGGGGAGGAGTTTTTGACGAATGAGGTAGAGGAACTAGCTAGGTTCTTCGAAACTATTACGGTCATACCTACAACGAGTTCTTTGGATGAAACAAAACAGAAGCCTGTACCAGGTAATGTAAAAATATGTAGGCTTCCATTCAACACATCAAAGCTAAGCAGGTTAGCCAAGCTCTTAGGTGATTCCCAGGCTCTTAGTTGGTTTCTTCAAGAGCTTCCGAATGCTAAAAGGCATGGGACAACGGCTGTTTTAAAGCTTTTGAATTGGACAGCGATTGCGAGTGAAATAAAACAGAAGATAAAACAAAATGGTGTAGAAACTGACGCCCTTTATTATTCTTATTGGTTGACCCCTTCCGCAACTGCACTTGCGATGCTAAAGGATAGAGGCGAAGTAAAATACGCAGCGTCAAGGGTGCATGGAGGAGATTTGTATTGGGAGCGGCATACACCGCCATATCTGCCATTCCAAAAAAGAGTAATTCAGGAGCTTGATCAAGTCTATTCTATCTCCTCAAATGGAAAGGAATACTTGACAAAGCGACATCAAATTTCTGATTCAAAGATTAGTATTAACCGGCTTGGAACGAAAAATGAAAAGCCTTTTCAGCCTGCTATGCAAAAATCACCCGTATTGCGCATTATCAGCTGTGCGTATTTGAAGCCTGTCAAGCGGATTCATTTATTGGTGGAAGCCTTGAAAAGTGTACAAGCTCCTATTGAATGGACCCATATTGGAGATGGTCCCGAAAGGGCGAGACTCGAAGGAATGGTAAAAGAACTTCCTAATACTGTTACTGTCCGTTTTTTAGGTAATTTAAACAATCAGCAGGTCTTAAAAAATTACCGGGATCAACCATATGACCTATTTATTAATGTCAGTGAAAGTGAAGGCATTCCGGTCACCATTATGGAAGCATTTAGTTTTGGCATTCCAGTCATTGCGACAGATGTTGGGGGAACCTCCGAACTCGTAAATGAAGAAAGTGGATATTTGCTTCCGAAGGATTTTGCACCGGAACGGCTTGCACAAATCCTGACTGGATACTATCAGCTTGATGTGGACCAGCAAAATAAAAAGGCCCAAAGTGCCTATGAAACGTGGTTCCAGCACTATAATGCATTAAAAAATTATGAAAAATTTGCTGAAACGTTAAAGGGAGTTTCTAAATAAATGAAAACTGAAAACAATTCCTTTTTATCCAACAGTATTTTAACCCTTACCCGTCAATTAATTGGCATTGTCATTGGGGTTCTTGTGGTTTCAATCGTTGCAAGAGGATTAGGGTCAACGCGAAATGGAGAATATACCTTAATTACCTATGTTCCGATTATGTTAATGACATTTTTGAACTTAGGAATCAATTCTTCCACAGTTTATTATGTGGGAAGAAAGAAAATATCGATTAACTCCGCTTATACGACTAATATAATTATATCAATTGCTCTTTCCATTATTAGCATTTTAATAGGTGCAGCCGCTATCTATATATTAAAAGATAGTTACTTTAAACAAACGAATACAGGATTGCTATATCTTAGTTTGCTTTCCTTACCTGGGATATTCCTCATGACGTTTATGCAAACCATTTTGCAAGGAATGGAGCATTTCAGGTCCTATAACACAGCTTTAGTTGTGCAACAGTTTTCTAACCTATTCTTTTTAGTTGTTTTTTTATTTGTCATTCCTTTAGGGGTGCTTGGAACCATTTTAGCCTTTATTCTTGGATATGTTTGCTCCGTTGTATATATGACTTTCTTTTTAATCAAATACAGCGAAGCTTCCTTTTCCTTTCACTATTTTTCCTTTAGTGAATTAAAGGAATTACTTACCTATGGAATTAAGGCACATGTAAGCAATATAATGACCTTTTTCAATTATCGTCTGGATGTCTTCCTTGTAGCTAATTTTTTATCCATGCATTATGTAGGTGTTTATACGTTTGCCGTGAATATTGGAGAACGTTTATCCATCTTCTCTCAATCCATTTCACAGGTCTTATTGCCACGTATTGCTGCTACGAATGCAGAGGAAGATCGAAATCAAATTACTTCAATGGTAAGCCGTTTTCTGATGATATTGGTTCTTTTGATGAGCGTGGCATTATTCATTGTATCAGGCCTGATTGTACGCCTATTAGGTGGAGCTGATTATCCTGAAAGCCCCATGCTTTTAAGATGGATCATACCTGGAGTAGCCGTTTTAGCCGTTGAAAAAATCCTTTCCAATGATTTGGCCGGTAGAGGGAAACCTGAATTAAATATGTATGTTTCGTTCTTTAATGTAGCCTTAAATGTTGTTTTGAATCTTATTCTAATTCCTAAAATTGGTGTTGCCGGGGCCGCCATTTCTACCACCATTACTTACGTTGCAAGCTTCATCATTAAATGCTGGATTTATAAGAAAGAGACCAAAATGAGGTATCGAACATTTTTAGTGATGACAAGCTCCGATTTTGCCCTTATAAAGAAAATTTTTCAAGGGATTCGGGGTAAGCTGGCAGTAAATAAATAGCAATTTGGGAAATGTATAAATGAATACGAATTAAAACACTATCCACAGCTAAATAATGTAATAAAATTGCAATGAAATTTTTATGTTTTTCGACAATCTTTGGTGTATTATAGTATAGTGTTATTTGGGATAAAAACTAATTAAAATTTTTCGGTTATTAATGAAACATTTGTAATCGAAGGGGATTGAAAAGGACTCTTGAATTGGTTTTTAGACCTAAATAAGAATCGATCATTCAATCAAGCTTTCAATAAAATAATAAATTTCGCCTATGAAAGGAAATGACCAAAAATGACAGAGTTAAATTCTGTAGCTCGTGAACTTTTTACAAAAATTGAATCAAGACAAGCAACCATTGGTGTTGTGGGATTAGGGTATGTTGGATTACCATTAGCTGTTGAAAAGGCAAAGGCTGGTTTTAAAGTAATCGGCTTTGATGTACAGCAATCCCGTGTTGATTTAGTTAATAACGGCGTTAACTACATTGGCGACGTAGTAGACGAAGAATTAAATGAAATTACAAAGAGCAAACAGCTAATTGCTACAACTGATTATTCCCTCATTAAAGAAGTAGATGCTGTAGCTATTTGTGTTCCAACTCCACTTGATTTATACCAACAACCAGACACTTCTTATGTTGAAAACTCTGGTATTGAAATAGCAAAATACATGCATAGCGGCATGCTTGTTGTGTTAGAAAGTACAACATATCCTGGAACGACTGAGGAAGTATTAAAGCCAATCCTTGAAAAATCAGGATTCAAGGTTGGAGAGGATTTATTCCTTGCTTACTCACCTGAACGTGTTGACCCAGGTAATAAGCATTACAACACAAAGAATACTCCAAAGGTAGTCGGCGGTATGACACCAGCATGTACAGAAATTGCCTCTTTACTATATCGCAGTGTACTTGAAGGCGACGTTCATAAAGTTTCCAGCCCAGCTGTTGCTGAAATGGAAAAAATTCTTGAAAACACTTTCCGTCATATTAATATTGCTCTTGCAAATGAAATGGCTGTATTATGTGACAGAATGGGCATCAATGTCTGGGAAGTTATTGATGCTGCTGCAACAAAACCATATGGATTTATGCCTTTCTATCCAGGTCCTGGTTTAGGCGGTCACTGTATTCCAATTGACCCATTCTATTTAACATGGAAAGCAAGAGAATACAATTATCATACAAAATTAATTGAATTAGCAGGCGAAATTAATAATGCTATGCCAGAATTCGTAATTGAGCGCTCAATGAAAATTTTAAACACGGATAAGAAAGCAATCAATGGTTCAAAGGTTGTTGTTCTTGGTGTTGCATATAAAAAGGATATTGATGATGTTCGTGAATCGCCATCTCTTGAAATTATGGAACTTCTTACAAAAGCAGGAGCAGATTGGGTAGCAGTTGACCCATACGTATCCAATTTCAGATTAGATGGAAAAGTAGTAGAAACAGTTGCTTTAACACAAGAGTTAATTGAAAGTGCAGATCTAGTCATTGTAGCAACAAATCACAGTGATTTCGATTATGAAATGATTGCACGCAATGCACAATCCATTTTCGATACACGAAATGCAATGAAGCATGTAAAAGACTTAGCAAAGAAATATGATCGCTTATAATTTAAGGAAAACCAGGCCAAATATGGTCTGGTTCCTTTTAAAAAGCATCAAAGTGAGTGAATGTAAATGAAAATTTGTCATCTTACTTCAGTACATCCTGCTGAAGACATTCGTATTTTTGTAAAGGAATGTCGGTATTTGGAGCAAAGCGGCTTTGATACTTCTTTAATCGTTGCCAATAGTGACACCTACGTAAAAGATGGTGTGAAGATTATCGGTGTCGATGTCCATGCAGGCAATCGGTATTTACGAATAGTAAAAGGACCACAAAAGGTGTATAAGAAGGCGCTTGAGGTAAATGCAGACGTCTACCACTTTCATGATCCTGAGCTTCTTCCTATTGGAGTTTTGTTAAAAAGAAAAGGCAAGAAGGTCATCTATGATGTCCATGAGGATGTCCCTGAACAAGTTCTTTCGAAGGAATGGATTCCTTCCTTTTTGCGTGTGCCCATTTCAAAAATAGTTAAAAGGGTGGAAAGATTTGCATCGAAACGGTTTGATGCGGTTGTTACAGCCACTCCGACTATTAATGAACGCTTTGAAACGTATAATCCAAATAGTGTATCCATCCATAACTTTCCGATTACTAATGAATTAATGTCTGAGGATTTGCCATCTTCCGAACAAGCTGTTAAACAGAGTGCAATCTACATAGGTGGCATTACAAAGCTAAGAGGGATTGAAGAGATGGTGGATGCCATAGAATTAGTGAATCAAAAGACCACCATTCCCTTAACCTTAGCTGGAAAGTTTTCACCTGAAAGCTTGGAAGAGCAAGTGAAAAAACAATCAGGCTGGAAGTATGTTAATCATGTTGGCTGGTTAAATCGTGAAGAGGTAAGGGAGTATCTTGGACAAGCATTTGTAGGATTAGTATTATTGCATCCAGAACCAAGATATATGGTGTCGTATCCGATTAAGTTGTTTGAATATATGTCCGCTGGGATTCCTGTGATTGCGTCTGATTTTCCTGTCTGGAGGGAAATTATTGAGGACAGCGGATGTGGGATTTGTGTAGATCCTCAAAATATAAAGGAAATTTCCGATGCGATTCTTTGGTTTTATGAAAATCCTGAAGAAGCGAAGCGTCTTGGAAAAAATGGACGGGAAGCCATCCTGAAAAAATACAGCTGGGAAAATGAAGCTGCCCGACTAACTGCTTTATATAAAAAACTTTAAAGCAATAAGGAGAGATTTAAGAATGAAAGTACCGATGCTTGATTTAACAGAACAATATCAAAATTTAAAAGCAGAAATTATCCCGGCATTAGATGATGTCATGTCAAAAGCACATTTCATTCTAGGGGATAATGTGAAAAAGCTTGAAAAAGATATAGCTGAATATAGCCATTCAAAATATGGTATCGGTGTTGCAAACGGCAGTGACGCCATTAATATTGCTTTACTAGGTATTGGGCTAGAGCCTGGTGATGAAGTGATTGTTCCATCCTTCACTTTCTTCGCAACAGCTGGTGCTGTTTCAAGATCTGGCGGAGTTCCTGTATTCGTAGATATTAATCCAAGAACCTTTAATATGGACCCAGCTGCTATTGAAAAAGCTATTACTCCAAAAACAAAAGCCATTATTCCTGTTCATTTATATGGCCAAATGGCAGATATGACGGCTATTAAAGAAATTGCTGAAAAGCATCATTTAGCTGTGATTGAAGATGCTGCACAAGCAATTGGTGCTACACATAGAGGGAAAAAGGTTGGAGAGCTTGGCACCATTGCTACCTATTCCTTCTTCCCAACGAAAAATCTTGGTGCATATGGTGATGCGGGTATGGTTATCACCAATGATGATGAATTTGCTGAAAGAATGCGTGTTCTTCGTGTCCATGGAAGCAAGCCAAAATATTATCACCATATTCTTGGCTACAATAGCCGTCTTGATGAGATGCAGGCTGCTATCTTAAACGTGAAATTCCCTCATTTAAATGATTGGGCAGAGCTTCGACGCGAAAAAGCTCATACGTATAACCAATTCATTCAAGAAATGGTGGGGGATGTAGTTGTGACTCCTTATGAAGAGGATTTCAACTATCATGTATTCCATCAGTATACGATTCGCGTTCCAAAAAGAGATGAGCTGCAGGCATTTTTGAAAGAACAAGGCGTTGAAACCATGATTTATTATCCAAAACCACTTCACCTTCAACCCGTGTTTGCGGAATTAGGATATAAGGAAGGGGATCTGCCTGAAACAGAAAAGGCTGCTGCAGAAGCGATCTCATTGCCAATGTTCCCTGAACTTAAAACTGAACAACAACAATATGTCGTTGAAAAAATACGTGAATTTTATCAAAAGAATTAACTTTTCCGGATACCGGACTTTGGATAAAAAGGCTGTTGATTTCGGACAGCCTTTTTCTTTAGGAGGACCTCTATGACTTTTATCCCAAGGATACCACAAATGATTCTAGGTATTGTTGCAGCAGTCATCTTGGGGTTGATTTCCCATACTTATTTATCAGCTATATCATTCCGTTATTTTGTTGCCGCCTGTATAGCTGTTACGATTGCCTTGCTGTTTATCATTCAATATAGGCAAAGTTTTTGGAAATCTCTAACCCTTCAGCATTTCTTATTAAGTATGATGCTTGCAACTTCATTTCTAGGATCAGCCCTGTTTACGGTTAGTGCAGGACCGATTACGCTTTTCCCCTATCGAGTCATTTTAGTGGTATTAGCGGCTTTTCTCTTATTAAAAGTGGTGAGAAAAGATATTTCTTTATCCGGGCATTTCCAAATTCCATTTGTTTATTTGTTTTTGCTTTTCTGGATTTTTTATGGATTTCTTGCCTTGAGTTGGGCTGCAGATCTAACAAGTGGACTTAAGGAAATGATTACCCTTACTACTGAAATTATGGTTATTTTCTTTGTAACCACACTCTTCAAACGTGAAGAAAATTACTTTGAGTTTTTCACTCTTTGGATTGTAATGGGATTTTTATTAATTGGAATTGGTTTTGTTGAGCACTTTTTACATCATCATTTACCAATTTCGAGGATTTACCATGGTATGGCCTATCAGCAAGGAATTCCAACGGCTGTGTATGAGAATGAAAATGACTATGGAAGCTTTTTAGGCTTGCTGAGCTTTTTCTATCTCTCCTTAGCTAAAAATGGAAAATACATGATTTATCGACTAGTGGGATTGGTTGGCTTTTTAAGTTCAGTCTATCTTATTATTGTGACTGAGTCCCGTGCCAATTATATTGGGGTATTTCTTGGCTGTATCGTGTGGTTTATTGTATTTTTAAGCAAAAAACAGAAACGTGCCTTTGTTTGGACTGCGATTGTTCTGATCCCAGTGGTTGTCATTTCTCAATTGAAAAATGTTAGCTCATTCGGAAAATTTTTATCACAACAATTTGGCAGTATTACCTCAGGCAATGAAACCTCTTCTGTGCCAGTTCGGGAGCATTTATTGGCAAATGCGAAGGTATTCATAGAGAATTCCTTCGGGTTTGGAGTGGGGCCAGGAAATATTGAATATTATCAAAAAAATGATCCCGTGTATCCTACATTTGGAGCCTATAACCCCCACAATTGGTGGTTTGAGATTTTTTCACAGTATGGATTTTTAATCCTTACGGGGTATTTATTAATGTTCCTGTTCCTATTTGTTGCGCTTTTTCGATTATGGAAAAGGCAAAAAAATGTGCTTATCAGTGAAGCTTTAATTTGTGGAATGATAGCCTTTATTATGGCAAGTATCAGCCCTAATTCCTTTATCGGCCTAAACTATAACTGGGTCTTCATGGCTTTTGTTATTGCGTACGTAAATGTTCATTATAAAGAGATCAAACATTCAGGAGGACAAAAATGAATAGTATCTTTAGTAGCATCGCTAAAAGAGCAAAGAAATTGATGATCATCCTTATCATCCTTCCGCTCCTTGCAGGACTAGTTGGCTATGTGATGGAAAAGAAAGCTCCTGCTACCTATACAGCAAAGGCAACAATTGAACTTGGAACTTGGCAAAATGAAGGATGGACCAGCTCCCAAGAGGTGGCGAATATTTTAACTAATCCACTTAATCTAAAAAAATGGACGACAAAACCTGATTATGTGAAACAACACTTGACTATATTATCTAACCAAACGAGTGATCTTGTTCATGTTGAATATACTGGTACCACTTTAACAGAAGCCAAGGATACCTTAACATCTGTTATAACTGGATTTATGAATGCAAGTGATAGTGTCTATAATGAAAAAGTTAATACTGTCCAAAATGCATTAGATAGGCTTAAGAAATACAATACACAACAATTTGATCAGCCAAAAGATATGGCTGACTTACAACAAACATTAACAGAATATAAAACAAGACCAACTCAAATATTTGAAGATGTCAGTGCTACCTCCGGCTACGTAAGCCCGCTTAAACGCGGTATCTTCGGCCTTATTATCGGATTAATGCTTGATATTATCATCCTTGCTTTACCAGAAATCTTTAGGGATTTTCGCTAGAATTCCTTTTTGAAGGGCTGACCCAATTGGGTCAGCCCTTTTTTAAAACCATTTCTAGTAACAAGGCTGTGTTAATGCTCTTTGTTGTTTTTATAACTATGTTGATTGGAGCGGAAGGTGCTTGACTCCTCGAAAATGCTATCGTATTACCTTCGTTCGATGTTATTTCAAAGAAGACGAATCGTTACCTTAGAAGGCAAAAAAGCAGGGGGAAGGTAATGAAAGAAAGAGAATCGTTACCTTAGAAGGCAAAAAAGCTGAGGGAAGGTAATGAAAGAATGCGAATGATGAACATAAAAGCCAAAAAAGCATCAAAGAAGCTGAATTTCCCACTTAAAGGGAAAAATTCAAAAGAAAACAAAATGCACCTTTAGTTATTGTTAAATATAGTGTGAACTTTTTCAGGGCCCTCGCAAAGTGCCGAGGAGGCTCCCAAACTGCCCGCGAAAATTAACATTAAATTTTACAGAGTCAATAATAAAAAAGTCGAAACCAATTGGTTTCGACCTTTTTTATGTCTGCTCCAGGCGCTGATATACAGACGCCTGGAGCTTTTCTTATTAATGATTTGAACTATTTTGCGAATCATTGGAGCTGCTTTGTGAATCACTTGAACTGCTACCTGAGCTAGTTGTTGATCCTGATGATGAACTTGGGCTGATTAATCCTAAATGGGTCTTTAGGATCGTAGAAACCTCATCAAGGGACTGTGGATCTGGTTGGAAAAAGTATTCTTTAGGATAGCCAAGGTAAAGATCTGAGCCTTTGATTTGAAGTTGTTGGATTTTTGAAGAATTAAAATCAGTGTACTTTTGTCTAAAGGCAATGGCATCACTAATTTTCATATTGGTTTCTATATTATTTCCAAGCTGATCGGCAATGTCACCAATCTTTAAAATGGCACTTGGTGATGATAATTTACCAATCACTGCAGAAACAATTTCTCTTTGTCTGGTATTACGACCAAAGTCTCCACGTGGGTCTTTATATCTCATTCTCGCATAAACTAAGGCAGCGTTCCCACTTAAATGCTGTGGACCCTTGTAGAAATAATATCTATGCCATTGAGGATCAATATCATTAAAATTAAATGGTACGTTTACGTCCACACCGCCAAGAATATTGACAATATTTTTAAACCCATCAAAGTTAACCGTAACATAATAATCAATTGGAATATCTAATAAATTTTCGACCGTTTTAATCGATAATTCTTTCCCACCATGGCCATAAGCTGCATTTATTTTATCTTTCCTCCAGCCAGGTATGCGCACGCGTGAATCCCGAGGAATACTTACTAGCTTCATGGTCTGCTCTTTCGGATTGAACGTAGCAACCATCATCGTATCTGTTCGTCCTGGATCCCCTTTTTTGCCACTGGCATAATTCTCAATTCCCAAAATTAACACGGAAAAAGGATCACTAGAAACATAAACAGGTGATTTACGTAAAGCTGACTTATCTCCGCGTCCTTTAATCTGTTGATAGGATTTATTTACTGCCTGATAAGCATGATACCCAACATATCCTGCATACCCAAGGCCAGCAACTAAAAATGTTAAAATGATGGCAAGTAAAATTCTTCTTCTTCGCTTCTTTTTGTTACTTCTATTATCTTTTCTAGTTGGTGAATTTCTGTTAATATCAACCATATTTCATCCTCTTTCAAATGTTCTAAGCGAAACAATTATTAATTATAATATATCTTCAAAATTTTGATAAGATAGGAAAAAATTTTTCATTTTTACACGTCTGTTTCAAGATAAAGTAAATCTCCACTTTTACTATCAAGTTGTCCATTTGTTATCTCTGTTATCCACTTTATAAAGGAAGAGATGTGGTCTTTTTGAACAAAAATTTCAAATTCCACTTTTTCTAAATAATGGATTTCTTTTATAGAATAAGGGGATGAATGCAATTCATTTTCAACTTTACCAAGCCAAGTGTAGTCTACTGTTACATGCATAATCTGCATTAACGTTCTTTCAACAACTCCAACTGTATTTAAACCTTCAGAAGTAGACCTTCCGTATGCACGAATAAGACCGCCAGCTCCTAGTTTTATTCCTCCAAAGTATCGTGTAACAACGACAACTGTATCTTTGATTTTTCTTTTTTTTAGTACTTCAAGGATTGGGACTCCAGCGGTTCCACTTGGTTCACCGTCGTCATTCGCCTTTTGGATATGGTCATGTTCCCCAATAATATAGGCTGAACAATTATGTGTAGCATTCCAGTGTTTTTTCTTAATAGTCTGGATAAAATTCAGTGCATCATTATCCGTTTCCGCTCTTGATATGTGGGCGATAAATCGGGATTTTTCAATGACAATTTCATGTTCGCCTGTCTTTTTAACAGTATTGTATCGAGAAAGCACTGTGACTCTCCTTCAAAACGTCTGACTTTATGGTATTTTTTGTAGAAAAACTTCGACCTTCCTATTATAATTCCCTCTCTTTAAAAAGGATAGAAATATGTAGATTGTAATAAAATTTTAATATTAGGGGAATTTAGAAATGATATGTAAAGGGATACATATGGATTGAAAATAGGTAAATAGTCCTATTTGGTATCAGACTTTTTACCAATTTTCCAAAATTACCGAGTGTTTACATGGTATAATCATTAAATAAACGATAGAATATTTTTAAAAGACCAAAGGGTTTTTGCCTGGAGGAATACATATGAAAATAAAGAAGTTTGATACAGAAACACTGGATGAGATACTTGAAAAGATGATTGAAACTGTTGGAAACAGTAAGGATGAGATTTTTCATATTAGTGAGCAATGCCGGAAAGATTTTGAAACCATTACTGCCGAATTAAACAGTATCCGATTATTCGTTTATAAGGTAATTGACGATGGAGATATCCTTGAACAACAAGTTCGCCATGCCAGGAAACGGCTCTCTGAAGTCAGTATGAATTTTAAACAATATTCGGAATCAGAAGTACGCGATGCTTACGAAAAAGCTCACCAGCTGCAAATGGATCTTTCTATTAACCAGCAGCAGGAGAAGCAGCTTCGGGATAAAAGAGATGATCTTGAGAGACGGCTCCTGGGGATTACGGAAACGATTGAAAGAGCAGAACATCTTGTTTCGCAAATTTCTGTCGTGATGAACTATTTAACAAGCGATTTGAAACAAATGGGTGAAATTTTAGAGGATGCCAAGGCAAAGCAAGATTTTGGTCTAAAAATTATAGAAGCACAAGAAGATGAAAGAAGGCGCCTATCTAGGGAAATTCATGATGGCCCGGCGCAAATGCTAGCCAATGTCATGATGCGCTCTGATTTAATTGAACGGGTTTATAGGGAAAAAGGCGGAGAGGAAGCAATCCTTGAGGTTCGAAGCTTTAAGAAGATGGTTCGCTCAGCTCTTTATGAGGTCAGGAGGATTATTTATGATCTCCGTCCAATGGCTTTAGACGATCTTGGACTTATTCCTACCCTAAGAAAATACTTACAAACCATCGAAGAATATCATCATAAAGCAAAAATTGAATTTATGAGTATCGGTCCAGAGGAAAGACTGCCAGCTAAATATGAAGTGGCGCTGTTTAGACTGATACAAGAATCAGTTCAAAATGCGTTAAAGCATTCACAAGCAAGTGTGATTACCGTCCGAATTGAAATGACAAAACAAGCTATCAATGTTTTAATTAATGATAATGGTGTTGGTTTTGATACGGGGAAAAAATATCCTGACTCTTTTGGTATTCTTGGTATGAAGGAACGAGTTGAGTTGCTTCACGGTGAAATAGCCATTGATTCAGGAGTTAGAAAAGGAACAAAAGTGTTTATTCGGGTTCCATTAGCAGAGGAAAGAAAGGTCAAGGGAGGGCACTAACATGACAACAAAAATAGCAATTATAGATGACCATCAGCTTTTTAGAGAAGGCGTAAAGAGAATCCTGGAATTCGAAAAAACATTTCAAGTCGTGGCAGAAGGCGACGATGGAAGTGATGCATTAAAATTGGTTGAGGCCTATAACCCTGATGTTGTGATTATGGATATCAACATGCCTCGTGTAAACGGTGTGGAGGCAACGCGTGGGCTAATTGAAAAATATCCAAATACGAAGGTTATTATTCTTTCCATTCATGATGATGAAAATTATGTCACACATGTTTTGCAAACCGGGGCAAGGGGCTATTTGCTTAAGGAAATGGATGCAGATGCTCTTGTCGAGGCTGTACGTGTTGTAGCAGAGGGTGGTTCCTATCTTCATCCAAAGGTTACACATAGTTTAGTTAAGGAATATCGAAGATTATCATCTAATTCTTTAACTAAAAGCGGAGGATTTTCACAGCCGATTGAAATTCGCCGCCCTCTTCACCTGCTGACACGTCGGGAATGTGAAGTACTGCAAATGCTTGCAGACGGAAAAAGTAATCGTGCCATTGGTGAGGCATTGTTTATTAGTGAGAAAACGGTTAAAAACCATGTAAGCAATATTTTGCAAAAAATGAATGTAAATGACCGTACCCAGGCAGTTGTAGTTGCTATTAAAAATGGTTGGGTAGAGGTTCGATAAGAGCAGATTTATTTTCTGCTCTTTTTTTTGGTTTCTTTCTAGTTTTATAAGGGTGTTTTTTTGATTAGCTTCCTTTTCATCTATACTATTTTCATATAAAATAAAAACACACATATAGTAGAGAAAAAGGAGAAGGATGGTCATTTTTTATGAGAACGGCAATTGTAACGGATAGCACTGCGTATATCCCGCTAGAATTGCGAGATAAATGGAATATTCATATGATCCCATTACATGTGATCTTTGATAGTGAAGTTTATCGCGAAGAAATAGATATTCGTGCAAATGAATTTTACGAAGAGGTCAAACAAAAGGAGCTCCCAACGACCTCACAGCCTCCGATAGGAGAATTTGTGGAATTATTTGAGCAGTTATCCCGCGATTACGAAGCCGTCATTACCATTCATTTATCAAGCGGCATTAGTGGCACCTGTCAGGGGGCAATCACAGCAGGTTCAATGGTGGACGGACTAGAGGTCTATCCATTTGATACAGAAATAAGCTGTATGGTTCAAGGATTTTATGCATTAGAGGCAGCAAAACTAGCAGCGAGTGGAGAACAACCTGAAGCTATTATAGAACGGCTTAACGAGTTGAAAAAATCTGCACGAGCGTATTTCATGGTAGATAACCTGTCACATCTTCAAAGGGGCGGCCGCCTGTCAGGTGCCCAAGCATTTATCGGAAGCCTGCTTCAAGTAAAACCTCTACTTCATTTTGTAGATAAAGTCATTGTCCCTTTTGAAAAAATTCGCACCCGCAAAAAAGCGATGAAACGAATGGCTGAACTGCTTGGGGAAGATGCTCAGAGCGGAGCCGAATACCAAGCTGTCATCATTCACGCAAATCGTGAGAAAGAAGCACTTGAATGGAAAGAGGAACTTGCTTCCCGTTATCCCCATGTTGAATTTTCCATCAGTTATTTTGGACCCGTCATCGGCACCCACTTAGGTGAAGGTGCAATGGGACTTGGGTGGATGAAGAAATAAGAGCCGGTCAGATGATGACTGGCTCTTTTGTTTTGAAATGGGGGGAGATGGATTGGTGGGTAAGCATTTACTGGGAATCTATTAAGAGAATAAATACCTGGAGCCAGTCATCTGACTGGCTTTTCAGTTTAAAAGAGAGGTGTTTGAACAGAGATGGCGGGTAAATTGGGAGAAGTGACAGGTAAAAAGGAAAAACTGACGGGTAAAACGATGAATCTGGCGGGTAAACAGTCAAAACTCACGGGTAAAAGGGGAAAGTGAACTTTTTTGAGCAATTCCAAAGGAGGATAAAGGACTTGAGCCAGTCAGATGACTGGCTTTTCAGCTTAAAAGAGAAGTGTTTGAACAGAGTTGACGGGTAAATTGGGAGAAGTGACAGGTAAAAAGGAAAAACTGACGGGTAAATTGAAGAATCTGGCGGGTAAACAGTCAAAACTCACGGGTAACAGGGGAAAGTGAGCTTTTTGAAGATTTTCCAAAGGAGAATAAATTACGTGAGCCAGTCAGATGACTGGCTTTTCAGCTTAAAAGAGAAGTGTTTGAACAGAGTTGACGGGTAAATTGGGAGAAGTGACTGGTAAAAAGGAAAAACTGACGGGTAAATTGAAGAATCTGGCGGGTAAACAGTCAAAACTCGCTGGTAAAAGGGGAAAGTGAACTTTTTGGAGCTTTTCCAAAGGAGAAAAAATGACTGGAGCCAGTCAAATGACTGGCTTTTCAGCTTAAAAGAGAAGTGTTTGAACAGAGTTGACGGGTAAATAGAGAGAAGTGACTGGTAAAAAGGAAAAACTGACGGGTAAAACGATGAATCTGGCGGGTAAACAGTCAAAACTCACGGGTAAAGGAAGAAAGTGAACCTTTTGGAGCAATTCCAAAAGTTCAGACAAGAGAA
>JAUZPL010000046.1 GCA_030705955.1 Bacillota bacterium
AAGTCGATCTTCAAAAAACTAGTGCCTAATTGCATTCACAAACAAAGTATGGGCAATTTTTAAAAAAATTACACTTTGCCCTTAACCCCCCTCCCTTTTTTTGCCTTTTTAGCCGTAAGGGGGTTTTCAGGGTAGAGCCTTCAAAATAAAAAAATACTTTCTTATTAGCTAAAAAAGGAAGGGTAAATCCCATCCTTTTCCTTGATTCGTGTGGGGTAAAAACACTGCAAACTAGTAATATTTCATGGGGTACAAAAAATATACTTTTTGAAAAGCACTGAAACTCTTGATATATCAAGGCCATTAGGGCAACAAAATTTAGTCTGTGGATTAATTATTTGCTAGGTTTATACATAAATAAGGATAAATACATCAAGCTTATTAAAATGTTTGTGTTTGTATTCTTTAACATTTTTCTCGCATGCAGTCAAAAACAATATCATTAACGAAATATTTAATATTAAAGGTTTTTTCAGTATTAATAATCTCACTTGATACATTTCCTTAATTCTTCCTCTATGTAGTAATTGGAATCATAATAGAGATCTATAAAGTAACTTGGGGAGGATTATATAAAATTAACTGGTTTAACCTAATTTGTGTTGGAATCTTAATTTTAATACCGGCCCCTTCGTTTTATTTATTTTGGGGTTGATTGTAAATCCTTATTTCTTCCTTTTTGTGTATCTTTAATTATTTTTCCTCTTGCAAATCTAACCTATCAGGAGCCATAGGCGGTTGTTCTAACCACTTATTTTTTATCATAAGGTTTGCTCCATCCTCGGCAAATAACTGTATTTCCAAACTTAATCTGTTATACATTACGCCTAAATCAACTCTAGGACTTTGTGCAATTCCAGTGCCGTAATACCCAACGCTTAAAGCAATCAAGGCAGATGCAAAGAACATCATGAGTTTATCAGAAAATGTATAAGTAGTACTTGTTGATATTTCTGAAGCCCATGTCATCGGAACTGGGAGATTGCTTTCTTCTAATTTTCCTCCAAATATTTTAACATGCTTTTTTGCTATTTCTATTCCTCTTTGGAAGAATTGTCTAACATCTTTTTCCTTTGCCACTTGAGCAAATCCAGTTAATGTAGCTACCCCTAAAGCATTTCTTTGAACATTAGAATAAAGGTTAGTAACTTCTAATACTTGTAAAGGTCTTTTTTGGCCAAAGACATCCCATAAAAATCCTTGCTTACTGACATATTCAATTTTCTCTAAGTTCGGAAAATAAGGAGACCTTACGTAAAGACCTTTAGACAGTAATAATTCCGTTGACATTCGATACAATTCCATCGTTTCGTTAAGGCTTTCCGTAAAATGGTTAATAATATCTGCTCTAACCGACAAAGACAAACTAACACTATACCCATTTAATCCAATTTGAGCCATAGAGTGTATAAAACGCAATACATAGCTGTCAGAAAATAATCTAGGAGCATTTAAATCCACATCCTCCTCGACTTTAAACCCATGTGGAACTTTAGTCTTTTCCTCAGATAATATGTCCGCAATTTTTTGTATATGAGACTGAGCTAATTTTAAGGCTAGAGCGATGATAGGCTTTATCTCTGCATCCTCAGCTTTTTCTAAAAAATATGTCAGCATACAAATGCTTCCGCTATCATTCATATATTGAATCCGCAGTTGGGATACTTCTGCCGATGACAACCTAATCTGTTTTCCCTGATCCATACTGTTTTCCTCCAAGTAATAAAGACAAATTTCCTTTATTTTCCCCAAAATTCCTTCTGGTATGCGTATCCTCTGAATTTCTATTGAAACTATCAAGTGGGAAAAGCGCATAGTTATTCTTAAGTTATGAAAGAATAAATTTATATATTTGCAGTAGAAGGTAATTATTTTCTTTAATTGATTAAGGCTTCATGCACCAATTTTAAAATTGTTATGTATTAAAAATATTAAAGGGGAGAAAGAAATTGTCTCAATCAACAATTAAAGTAAGAGTGCAAAAGTTCGGAAACTCATTAAGCTCCATGATTATGCCAAACATCGGGGCGTTTATCGCTTGGGGTCTTATCACTGCTTTGTTTATTCCAACAGGTTGGGTTCCTAATAAGAATTTAGCAACGCTAGTAGGCCCAATGATTACCTATTTATTGCCACTCCTTATTGGATATACAGGAGGGAAAATTGTATATGGAGATCGCGGTGCGGTAGTAGGTGCTGTTGCAACTATGGGTGTGATTGTTGGTAGCACAGTTCCAATGTTTTTAGGCTCGATGATTATGGGTCCATTAGGCGGATTCTGTATAAAACAAGTGGATAAGCTATTTCAACATAGAATTCGTCAAGGGTTTGAAATGCTTATTAATAACTTTGCAGCGGGAATTGTTGGGGGTATTCTAGCGATACTTGCTTATTTTGGAGTTGGCCCTGCTGTTCAATTCTTGAGTAATTTGTTAGCTTCTGGGGTAAACTTTTTAATTAATCATCACTTAATTCCATTAGCAAATATATTTATAGAGCCTGCGAAAATTTTATTCTTAAACAATGCAATTGGGAATGGCATATTAGTGCCATTAGGTATAGAACAGGCAAAAACCGCTGGGCAATCCATCTTGTTCCTTCTAGAAGCAAACCCTGGTCCTGGCTTGGGTGTCCTTCTGGCATATTGGATTTTTGCAAAAGGTAATGCAAAACAATCGGCGCCTGGGGCAATTATTATTCAATTTCTTGGAGGAATCCATGAAATCTATTTCCCTTATGTTTTAATGCGGCCAATGCTCGTTCTTGCTGTAATTGCTGGAGGAGTGTCTGGAGTATTTATGCTTTCTATTTTTCATGCAGGTCTTGTGGCTCCTGCTTCTCCAGGAAGTATTTTTGCCGTATTGGCCATGACACCTAGAGGGGGTTACTTTGGAGTATTGGCAGGAGTTTTGGTAGCGGCAGCTGTATCATTTCTTGTTTCATCACTTATTCTAAAAACAACAAAAGAGAAAGAAAATGATCATGATTTGGCTGAAGCTACTTCAAAAATGGAGGCAATGAAGGGAAAGAAAAGTTCAATTGCCGGCGTTCTAAATCCAAATCCAGGTGTATTTCCCAATGATGTAAGCAAAATTGTCTTCGCATGTGATGCCGGTATGGGTTCAAGTGCTATGGGGGCCACTCTTCTTCGAAAAAAAGTTAAAGAGGCCGGACTCTCAATTTCTGTTTCAAATACAGCCATCAGTAACCTTCCATCTGATGCAGAGATTATAATCACCCAAGAAGGGTTAACCCCGAGAGCAAAGAATAAAGTTCCAAATGCATATCATGTTTCTGTGGACAATTTCTTGTCAAGCCCTGAGTACGATAAGCTGATTGATCGCCTTCAAAGTAATGAAAAGGGTGACCTTCATCAAACGGTTAAAGATGTTCCAAATGTAAAGCAGAGCGATGATTTACTCCTTGAAGAAAACATTTTCCTAAACAAGGAGTTCGCCAATAGGGAAGAGTCAATCCGTTTTGCAGGTAGAGCTTTAGTGAATGGTGGTTATGTTAAAGAAAACTATATTGAAGCCATGATTGCACGTGAGAAATTGACATCAACTTATATGGGAAATGATGTTGCGATTCCACATGGTACTGAAGCAGCCAAGAATGAAGTCTTAAAATCTGGATTCACCGTTATACAAGTACCAAAGGGAGTAGACTTTGATGGAAACAAAGTACGTATCATTTTCGGACTTGCCGGAAAGGATGGTACGCATCTTGAAATTCTTTCAGGAATTGCTACAACTTGTACAGACATGGCTAATATTGAAAAGATGGTAAAAGCGAAAACTAGTCATGAATTAATGGATATCCTAAATGATAAAAACTAGATTGTTCCATATCAAATAAAAGAAAAGGTACTTTTGTTCCTTTTCTTTTTACTACCAATATTTTAAAGATGTTTGGTGATAAAACATTTAGGTGAACTATATTAATGGGGGAATGGATATTGAATATTGCACATGTCATGATTATCATTAGTTTTATTTTCTGTGCTATTATTTTTGCAATCTGTATTATAACTGGATTGTATTTATTTTACGTTGATCGAACACAAAAACAGCACCCAATACTACGAAATTATCCTTTAATAGGTCGAGTAAGGTACTTTTTGGAGACAATTGGTCCAGAACTACGTCAGTATTTATTTAACAATGAAAATGAAGGGAAGCCGTTTTCCCGTAATGAATATCAACATATTGTAAAAAAAGCAAAATATAAACGTGATGTCATTGGTTATGGCTCTGTACGAGATTTTGAAGAAGAGGGTTTTTATATCCGAAATTCAATGTTTCCAAAACTAACGGAAGAATTAAAAATGGACACGGATATTAAAGTAACAACAAATCGATATTTACTACTAAAGGAACCGTTATTTACGGAAAGAAAAGAAGTGTTGGAGAAGGAAGAATCACCTGTCTATTTGTTAACAGAAGATGATGCTATTGTGATTGGAAAAAATACGAAACATCCATTTATTTTGAAAGGACAAATTGGTATGTCAGCAATGAGCTATGGCTCATTAGGCAAAAATGCCATTACCGCACTTTCGGAAGGTTTGGGCATTGCGAAAGGTTCATGGATGAACACAGGTGAAGGTGGACTGTCTGATTACCATCTTAAGGGTGGCGTTGATATTATTATGCAAATTGGTCCAGGTTTATTTGGTGTGAGAGATAGAGAAGGAAACTTTAGTTGGGATGCCTTAATGGAAAAGAATCAAATACCTCAAATAAAAGCATATGAGCTTAAATTGGCTCAAGGAGCAAAAACACGTGGCGGTCATATAGATGGTGAAAAGGTAACAGAGGAAATAGCTAGTATACGTATGGTTGAGCCATGGAAGTCTATTGATAGTCCCAATCGTTTTAAGAAATTTAATGATTTACCGAGCCTATTTCATTTTATGGAGGAAATTCGTGAACGGACAGGGAAACCGGTTGGAATGAAAATTGTAATTGGGAGTATGTATGAGGCAGATGAATTAGCAAAACAAATGAAAGAAACAGGGAAAGGTCCTGATTTTATCACTGTAGATGGGGGTGAAGGCGGCACGGGTGCATCATATCAAGAATTGGCTGATAGTGTTGGTTTACCGATTAAATCTGCTTTGCCATTAGTCAATAACGCCTTAATCAAATATGGTGTCAGGGATCGAGTCAAAATTATTGCTTCTGGAAAACTGTTTTCACCTGACAGAATAGCTGTTGCATTAGCAATGGGGGCAGACCTTATTAACATTGCGCGAGCATTTATGATTACAGTAGGCTGTATCCAAGCCTTGAAATGCCATACAAATGCATGTCCGGTTGGTGTCGCTACCACAGACCCTGATTTACAAAAAGCACTTGTTATTGACGAAAAAAAACATAGGACAGCTAACTACTTAATTACCATGCGAAAAGGCTTGTTTCGATTGGCTGCTGCCGCTGGTTTAGATTCTCCAGTACAGTTTACACGTGAACACGTTGTATATAAAGATAAAAACGGGAATGTTTTGCCATTAGAGCATCTTTATCAATCCATGATACATTCAGCTAAGTAGGCTGATTGGAGAAAGGGGTTATTATAATTTAAACCCCATTAATAAAGCCTATTAAGTTTTTGATGTTATTTCTTAAACAAAAAAGGTGAGTAGATTGAAAAAATCCTACTCACCTTTTTTAGTTGAAAGTAAAAAGTGTAAAATGGTTTTCTTTTAAAAATTATTTAACACTAAATGTTTTTAATTCAGCACGAGTGGCGGGAACTTTTACAGTACCGGACTTAATTTTACTTGTCCAATCACTTACGGCTTTCTCAACTGCTGCCTTATTTGGAAGAGCTGGGTTAATTGTTGATAAACCAACACCATTTTCAGCTAAACCATAGATGGATGTTTTTCCTCCAGGGAAGCTACCATTTTTTGTTTTTGTAGTAAGATCTTTTACCGCATTGTCAACACGTTTCATCGCAGATGTAATAACAACGTTAACTTGTTTTCCTCCAGCAGTAACAATACCTTCTGCACTTTGATCTTGGTCAACACCAATTACCCAAATTGCTTGATTTGGATTTTTTGCTTTTCTGTCACGAGCTTCTTTAAATAATCCGTTACCGGTTGCACCAGCAGCAGCAAATACCACATCATCGCCTGAGGAGTACATTCTAGATGCAATGGCTTGACCTTTTGCAGCATCAGAGAAGCTTGCAGCATATTGAATATCTACCGTTGCATTTGGATTAGCAGCCTTTACACCAGCAACAAAACCTGATTCAAAGCGTTGAATAACATCACTTTCCATACCACCAATAAAACCAATCTTATTTGTTTTTGTGGTCATTCCAGCTACAACACCTGCTAAGAATGAACTCTCATTTTCTCTAAAAAGAACGCTTGCAACATTTGGTTCTTTTACTTCTGCATCAATAATGGCAAAGTGTGATTTTGGTTGTTGTTTTGCAACAGTATCAACATCATTTTGCATCAGGTACCCAATACCATAGATTAAGTCAAAGCCTTGGCGTGAAAGTGTATTTAGGTTTGTTGCATAATCTGCATCAGATTGCGATTGAAGATAATCATATCCATTCTTACCTTGTGACAGGTGGTTTGCTGTACCAAAATCTTGAAGACCTTTCCAAGCAGATTGGTTAAATGATTTGTCATCAATACCACCAATATCCGTTACCATACCAACAGTGAAGCCTTTTTTTCCTCCGGTAGCATTATTTCCTGCATTGTTGTTTGCCTTTCCACAAGCACCTAATAGTGTTCCGACAGCTAAAAGTAGGGATAATGCCAATCCAATTTTGCTTCTTTTCAAAACAATTCCTCCTAAATAATTTGATGAATAACAAGATTATTTTCGTTGTCCAATCTTTAGTTTGTTCATTAGGGAAAATAAAATTGCCTCTTCAAAATAGTTTGTCTTGCTTTAATAGTTTCATCCAAACATAATCTTACATTTTAATTTTCACATCTAAAGCATAGAAAATAGTATATTATTCGAACGTTATGTTGTCAAACATAAATATTGTTCGTGTTTATGTAAGATTCAATTAATGTATTTTTTTGAAAAAACTATATTTTCGTATATACACGAACAATTAAAATTTCAATTTAGATATTCATTCGCTCAAATAATTAAGAGAATAAGCAGTTTTTCGAAAAATTTTTGCCGCTCATGATGTATAATTACTTTAAATTGAAACAAGTCAAGGAAAAATGGCTGATATAGGAGAGAAACGATGGCTGAACAAGAAATTAAATCTTACCGAATCCAAGGACTTACCTGAGCTGACTGTGCAAAAACGTTCGAAATGAACGTGAAACACCTGGAGGGTGTTGTTGATGCGAAGATAAATTTTGGTGCGTCAAAAATAATGGTTAAGGGTAAAACAAATATTGAAGCACTAGAAAAGGCAGGTGCTTTTGATAACTTAAAATTATGGAATGAAAATGAAAAGAAAATAGATCGGGAGCATTATTGGAAACAAAAAGAAACAATTAAGGTTTATATTTTAGCTATATTTCTTGTTTTGTACTGGTTTTTAGGAAAGCGATTTGGGGAAGAACATATTCTTTTGAAATTTGGATATGTTGTAGGGATCCTAATCGGAGGTTATCGGCTCTTCCTTAAAGGATTAAAAAACTTAGCTCGATTAAAGTTTGATATGAACACCTTAATGACTATTGCAATTATGGGTGCATGCATAATTGGTCAATGGAGTGAAGGAGCAACAGTTGTCATTCTTTTCGTGATTAGTGAAGTTCTAGAGCGCTATTCAATGGATAAAGCTCGTCAATCCATTGAAACTTTGCTAGACATTGCCCCTAAAGAGGCTATAATTCTACGTGGCATTAAGGAATTGGTGGTTCATGTTAATGACATTCAAGTAGGCGATATTATGATTGTAAAGCCTGGAAAAAAAGTAGCGATGGATGGAATCGTCATTAACGGTACTTCGACAATAAATCAGGCAGCTATAACAGGAGAAAGTATTCCAGTAAAAAAAACCATCGATGACTTAGTCTTTGCAGGAACGTTAAATGATGAAGGATTATTAGAAGTAAAAGTAACAAAATTAGTAAAAGATACAACGATATCAAAAATAATACATTTAGTGGAAGAAGCTCAAGCAGAACGGGCACCCTCACAGGTATTTGTCGATAAGTTTGCAAAGTATTATACCCCAGCAATAATTGTATTGGCTCTATTAATGGCAATAGTTCCTCCCTTATTATTTAAAGCAGATTGGGGCAAATGGATTTATGAAGGATTAGCAATTTTAGTAGTTGGCTGTCCTTGTGCATTAGTTGTTTCAACGCCAGTTGCAATTGTTACAGCAATTGGAAATGCTGCAAGAAATGGCGTTCTTATTAAAGGAGGTATTCACTTAGAGGAAGCAGGTTCCATAAACACTTTTGCTTTTGACAAAACGGGAACACTGACAAAAGGAGTACCAAAGGTAATAGATATTCTTACATTTGGTGGAAATGAATGTGAATGGTTGTCCATTGCAGCATCAATTGAAAAAAAATCACAACATCCTCTGGCTTCAGCAATAACGAAAAGAGCTAAAGAAAAGGGATTAGACTTTGATGATCTTTTTGTCGAAGAGTTTCAATCTATAACAGGTAGAGGTGTAAAAGCAAAAGTAAATAACCAATGGTATTATGTTGGAAGTCTAAATTTGTTTGAAAGCCTATTTCAACCAATTGAAGAAGGAATTCGTAAAAATATTGATCGAATGCAAGCAGAAGGGAAAACGGTTATTGTTCTAGGTACAGACAAAGAAATCCTTTCATTAATGGCCGTTGCTGATGAATTAAGGGAATCCTCAAAAGAAGTTATTTCTAAACTTTATCAACTAGGAATTAAACATACTATTATGCTTACTGGTGATAACCAACAGACCGCAGAATCAATTGGAAAAGAAGTAGGCATTTTAGATGTAAAAGCAGGGTTGCTCCCAGAAGATAAACTGAATTTAATTAAAGAACTTCGTTCCAAACATCATAGCGTAGCCATGATTGGGGATGGTGTGAATGATGCTCCAGCTCTTGCAGCTTCTACAGTTGGTGTAGCAATGGGTGGAGCTGGAACTGATGCAGCGCTTGAAATTGCTGATATAGTTTTAATGGCAGATGATTTAAGTAAATTACCATATACAATTAAATTAAGCAGGAAGGCATTAGCGATTATTAAACAAAATATTACCTTAGCATTGGCTATAAAAGCTATTGCATTACTTTTAGTTATTCCTGGTTGGCTTACACTATGGATTGCTATATTTGCCGATATGGGAGCTACGTTAATAGTAACATTAAACAGTTTACGCTTAATAAATATTAAAAAATAAGAATTTAATAAAATAGTAGATTTGTGTAAAGTAATACCAATAATAAAGAGGGCTGTTACTGTGCAGCCCTCATGTCATGTTTATAATCCCAATATTTCAGCATATCTGTTTTAGAGGTAGGGACGCTTTTTATAATATTTCCATTCTTATCCTTGTAAACCTCATATTCTCTATATATTTCAACAATGTACCCATCCACCTTTTCCTTTTTTTCTAATCTTTCCTTGATAACAGGTGTATTGGTAGAACTGCTTTCATCAATAGGTTGTGCAGAGACTGGTTCACTTACTGTATAGGCATAGTTTCGGTTCATGATGGAATCTGGAGAATCTAGATAAGCGGCAAGCCCTAAGATTAAAGCTAGCCCGATTAAGGCTGGAAGTTTTTTGTCCATTTCTTTGTCTCCTTTACATTCAGAATCCTTGAGTAACATTTTATGCATGTCCGATTTTCATATGCCTAAACATTTCAATAACTTATTTGCGATTCCTAAACATACTACAATAAAAAAAGTTTTATAATAAAGATAGTTAGGTAGAATGGTAGGGGGGAATTTCAGTGAAGCATGTTGTTATTACAGGGAGTACACGTGGAATAGGGTTAGGTTTGGCAAAAGAGTTTCTTGAAGCCGGCTGTAAAGTAACGATTAATGGCCAAACAGAGCTAAGTGTTCAAAGTGCATTAGATAGTTTAAAAGAATGTTATTCAAAACAGATGGCAGGATTCTTTGGTAAGGTTGAGGACCGAGAAGAAATGGAGAATCTATGGAATTTTGCTGTTAGGCAGTTTGGGGCGGTGGATATTTGGATCAACAACGCTGGAATCGACCAAGAGCGGAAATTGGTGTGGGAAATGGACAAGGATGAGTATGAAAAAGTCATAAAGACAAATATTATCGGTGTCATAAATGGTTCAAGTGTAGCTTTCAAACATATGATACAACAGGGAAAAGGTCAGATTTTTAATATGGAGGGGTTTGGAAGTAACGGAATGATGCGAGAAAAAATGACCATATACGGTACCTCCAAAAGTGCTGTTAGTTACTTCACGCGATCATTGGCCATTGAAGCAAAAAACACCCCAATTAAGGTTGGAACACTTAGCCCTGGAATGGTGGCGACAGATTTTCTTAAAAACTCTATAGTTGAAAATGATGACGAGGCTAAAAGGTCAAAAAAAATCTTCAATATTCTTGCAGACCATGTTGAGCCTGTTACTCAATTTTTAGCTCATAGGGTTCTTGAAAATAAGGAAAATA
Organism: Bacillota bacterium; assembly: GCA_030705955.1. Lineage (GTDB taxonomy): Bacteria > Bacillota > Bacilli > Bacillales > Cytobacillaceae > JAUZPL01. The sequence goes on from JAUZPL010000046.1 coordinate 10,613, forward strand.
ACGCAAAGATTGAATGGTTGACAAAGCCAAAGGTTATTTGGAGATTTATTAGCTCGCCATTTTTTAAAAGGGAAATATTTAAATAAAGAAAGCCAGCACATGTGCCGGCTTTGTTTTATGCTGCCACCTTAAGCTTTACCTTTGACTGGTAAATTCGATAAAGAATTAAAGTTAAAATTGAGATAATTGCTCCTGAAATATAAGGAAGTCCAATTGTTATGGAAAATAAGGCTCCTCCCAGCGGAGGACCGATTATTCTTCCGAGTGAATCAAAGGAGGACAGGAATCCTGTTGCACTTCCATGTCCTCCAGAAGAGGATTTGGTTAATATGGAGGATATACTTGGCCGAATGACTCCATTTCCGATCCCGAAAATAGTTAAATATATGGCTGCCGTTGAAAAGCTGTTAACTAATAATATTAAAGCAAAACCGATTGCCGAAACCAATATTCCCCCTTGAATAACTGCCCCTTCCCCAAATTTTTTCGTTAACATTCCCATTAAGCCGCCCTGCACAAACGCACCAGCAAGGCCCATAATCATAAAAATATAGCCCATATGAGTAGCATCCATTCCCGCTCTTTTTGCGGCGAAATAGGCAAAAGTTGTTTCCAGTCCGGATAGAGAAAGGGATGTAAACAATTGGAGTAGAAATAGGAAGGACCTGCTACCGTGAAAAGCTTCCAAAATAGACGGTCTTTTTCCCGTATGCTCGCGTCTTATTTCTTCTGTTGAAGATTCCCTTAATAAAAAGAATACTAGCACTAATGTGATGACAGATGAAACTCCCGCAATATAAAAAGGTAAGCTTAAACTGTTCTTCGAAAAAATTCCACCGATGGCGGGGCCAAATACAAATCCAAGACCAATAGCCGCTCCAATCACTCCCATCCCTTTACCACGGTTTTCTGGAGTGGTGATATCAGCAACATATGCCTGGGTTGTCGGCATATTGGCGGATGAAAGAACACCTCCAATAATTCGAGCAACAAAAAGCATCCAAAGTTTATGGGAAATGGCCATTAAAAAGAAGGAAATGGCTAGACCAGCTATACCAACCATCATAACGGGTTTTCTGCCAATTCGATCAGAAATTCTTCCCCACATTGGAGAAAATAAAAGCTGCATGAGAGAATAAACAGCCATTAGCATACCAAGCTGTGTAGGGGTTGCACCTATTTTTTCTGCGTAGAAAGGAAGAACAGGGATGATAATTCCAAATCCAACATAAACGAGAAACATGACAAGGAAAAGAATGGGTAAGGCTTTATTTGTTTTCAAGTAGCTTCACTTCCTTTATTTTTTATCAATATATATATTTTTTGAAAAAAAGTCATTATATTCCTGTAGTTATTATAACTGTTCCGAGCCAAAGATTAAATTTTTTACTATTAAAAAGCTGCATTATATATATTAATTTACGATAAAATTATTATGTAAACCAATAAAAACCAATACTTAAAAAAAGTATTGGTAAACCCTTTTAATTTTAGAAACCAAATAAAGAACTTACAATATTTTTCTTTTTTGGCTTCTTAGAAGGTTTGGGTTGCTCTAATAGGAGAGGGGGCTCAAAGGCTTCACTCGGTTTGACCAGGGTTTCTAGTGTTTCAAGCCGTTCTAATAGTAAATTTACCTGATTTTGTAATTCTTCTAACTCATTCCGATGCTGCAAAAGTTGATAGGAAACAACGGAATCTGCCTTTTCGTTGAGTTTTTTTTCAAGGAAAAAAATTTTTGAAGTTAATGTTTCTACATTTTTAAGGTTTTCACTAGATTTAATTGTTCCTTTACGGGCTTTTTTTTCATGTAATGGGGTAATATCCTGTATGAGTACACCGTTCTGAATTTGGACTTGGATGCCTTTTATTAGTTCAATATCCTCTGGACTAAACAAATAGTGACCGCGATCATTTTTTTCCATTGGAAGTTCAAGTTGTTTTACCCACCGCTGGATGGTACTTTGAGAAACACCTAATAACTTTGCAACCTCATTTGTATTCATTCCGATTCACCTCATCAAAATATGAATTAAACAATCATGACCAAATTTGCCACCATTTCTTCTCCTTTGCGCTAGCCGCTTCTCTAAAACTTGTCAGCATATTTTGAAATGCTGCCTCTCTTTGAATAACTTCATGCTGGTAATGTTCGCGCTCTTGTTTAAAATTTTCCCGTTCCTTGGCTAATTCTTTATTTAGGCTATATATATTATTGTTTGTGACATTTAGATAATGAGCAAATTCTGATGAAGTTTTTGAAATACGCTTTGACAAGGTATTTATTTCTTCATATGAATCTTTTGAGATGGCTGAAACATTTTCTCCTAGTGTGGAAATCTCTTTTGAAGTTTCCATAACTCTAGTAGAGATAGAAGAAAGCTCACTAGCTGTTTCATTTGCTGATTTTTGAATATGGTTTGAGAGAATCTCGACCGTTTTATTCGAATTGTCTTCAACCTTATATGATAACTCATGAATTTCTTCTTTTGTTTTTTCTGTAGACTGATAAATAGAATGGGCGATGCTTTTTACTGTTTGCAGTGTTCCTTTTGAAATCTCTTTTTTAACATCCTCAATAATTTCTTTTCGAACGACATTTCGTATTTCTTCCTTCACTTCATCTATTACATTTTGTTTATATACTTCTATGGCTTGAAAGAAAACTTCGGCATTGAATGAAGGTTCTTCCTCTTGAATAGGCATTGATATCTGATCATTTATAACGGACAAGGATGTTTCCAATATTTCTAATGGTTCATCCTCTTTATGTAATACATTTCGAATACTTTCAATCTTAATGTTTTGGTCGCGATATTGTTTAATTTTTAATAGAATATTGAGGTCATTTTTTGAAAATAATCTTGCACCTCCTTTAGATCTGGGAATCATAAGAAATTCACTAAAATCCTTTTCCCATTGTTTTATCGTTCCTGCAGGGACATTTATTATTTTTCCAACCTCTTTAATTGTGTATGGTTTTAACATTGTACCTACATCCTCTCTCTTTTTACGGGTCTCTATAGCAGCATATATTTGGTATAATTTTATAATTCTCTATGTATGCTCTTAAATTCCTGCCGGTTGACAAAAGCTATCAAAACAAGACTGTTTCTCCTATATAACAACATTTTTCCCGTTTGAGGTAATAGATATTGAGATTGGTAGAAAGGGGGATTAAAATAGGGATATGTAAAAAATCGAAAGAAGGATCAACGTGTGGATTGCAGCTGCATTTTTAACCATGGTTTGCTTTGGAACAAATAACACCATTTTCAAATGGAGCACTGGCTTGGGGCTATCAAAGGTACATATTCAGTTTACCTTTTATTTTGTTGCGTTTCTTTTAACATTTGGATATGGAGTGGTAGAAGGGTCAATCCATTTTTACATATTAAGCGTTATTTTAGGTACTTTAATTGGGATTCTCAATGCAAATGGAAATATTCAGATGACAAAAGCATTTGAAAAAGGGCCAGCAAGTTTGACTTCTCCATTGATTGGGATGAATGCCATTTTCCCTATTTTAAGCGCAGCACTTATTTTTCATGAACATATTAGTACTGTCCAATGGGTTGGAATTGTGCTAATGCTTGGCTCTGTTGTTATTATTCAGTACTCTCCACAATCAAAAGGGAACATTAACTATTTGCCCTGGTTAATCCGTGTTGGGCTGGCTATATTCTCATTTGGCATTTTAGGAATTATAATGAAAACCACATCTTACCTTCATATTCATTCTTTAGATATATTAGTTTGTATGTATGGCGGAGGAAGTGTTTATCTGGGTCTACATAGTATAAGGGATAAAGAGGGATGGAGCGTAAAGGAGGCCTCTACAGGAGGAATTGTAGGGCTGATTAGTCTTATTGGATACAGTAGTTATTTTTATGCCTTAAAAGCAGGAACTGCGAGCATCGTATTTCCTATTGTCAGTTTAAACTGTTTAGTGGTGGTTTTGGGAGGATATTGGCTTTTTAAAGAGAAATTAAAACTTTACCAGATTATTGGTGTATTTTCAGCTTTAATAGGAATTATTTTTACTAAGCTCTAATCGGAAATGAATAAAAATAAAAAAACAACAGCAAAAATTTAACTGTTGTTTTTTTATTTTTATAGATTACCAGCCAGCGCCATCATTTTTTGATAGTTCGATATCACTAAGCATTAAAACTGGATCCTTTTCCGTTAATGTATTTAAATCTTTATGTGTAACCACAATAGTAAATGGGGAAAATGCAAATTCTTGCTGTAATAAAACACCAGCATGATCCCTTTTAAAAATAACTGCATGTTCTTGCTTATTATTGATTTTAAAGCAAAATATATATGCATCTAAATCTTGACTATATAACCAGGCATAATGGAAGCTCTCTATTTGAATTGTAATTAAATAACTAAGATCTGGTATACATAAAAGTAGAATATTTTCTCCATTTGGTCTATTAGCCCATCCTGCATCCTCTGGATAATATGCTGTTGAAACTTGTGGTATGTATTCCATTTTTCTCATCTCCCTTTTAAACTGTTCAAATTCATTTTAACTCGTAAAAAGAGATTTTTACAAACGACAATGTTTTCCCCTAAAAAAAATAGAAAGGAGATGAATTAAGTTCTCCTTTCCATTACCTTAATGTACCATTTATTCAAGCCTTTCTTTCTTTTGTTCTTGCAAATAGTTATAGAACGATGCATTTGAAGCAGTAATGTATGGTACTAACCAAATAAAACCAATGCCCAATGTTAGGACTGCCACAATACCCCAGCCAATAAAGCTTAATGAAAGTAAAAAATACTTCCATTTAAATCCATGCATTAACTGGCGACTCTTTGTAATAGCGGCATTTGGGCTTAATTCTGGATGATCTTTCAAGATATAATAGGCTTGTGAATAGGCTAATGATTTAATAATTCCAGGAATGATTAATAATAAAAACCATAAAAGAGTATAAATCATGGTTAAAAAGTATACTCCGATAATTTTAAAATATTTATCAGCCTCAAATCCTTGAAATAAATGTTTAAAGGATACTTGTTTATTTCTATTCATTTCTAAAAAAGTAATGTCATATCCATAGATGACAGGGAATAGGGCAACTGTAAAAATCCATGAAACGAACTGTGCTGCTGGTGGAGGACCCTCTTGACTAGAAAAAACATTTGCCCCCCCACTAAATAGCGTTTCAATTATAGAAGGGATAAGTGAATAAATAGCAAAGGTTAAAATGGAAAGTAAAATGGCTAATCCCCAACGCCCCTTTAATGTGTCTCTTGCGTCCCGTTTAATTTCTCTGATTCTCAAGGTTTTCGCCCCCATTAATATTGACCTAAAAACAAGGTATACAATATTTAGAAAAATATGTATATAAAAATTTGTTTGAGCAACAAAATAGATATACTATTTCACTAAACCGAGCTTTTGTAATCCAACATAAATGCCTGAATGGTTTACATCTGTTGTCCTATGTTTTGCATAAGCAAAAAGATCAGGATGGGCATTTCCCATTGCAAAGCCTTCTCCAACATTCAATAACATTTCCTTATCATTCATCCCATCACCAAATGCAATAGAGCTTTCCTTAGGAATGCCAAGATACTCTAAAACTCTTTTTACTCCAAATCCTTTATTAACATTGTCCCGAATCACATCATAACAATGAAAATATTTTTCAACATTTACTTGAGACAAATGAATGCTTTTATCAAAATCATATGAGGCGCGCTCTTTACCTTTAATATTTAAAATGGTTATTCCTAAAACCTCATTTAAAATATCGAAGCTAAAGGGTTCATTTTGATGTAAATGAAAGCTTTTCATAAAATCTTTTGAAATAGCGGAGTCGATTGAAGTCCAACTATTACTTTTATTTGTGTAAAGGACTACCTCGTGTTCGTATAAATTAACAATTTTTAAAAAATGCTCAACTGTTTCTGCCTTCATTGGTTCTTGAAAAAGATCTTCCCCATGATAAATACCATATGCCCCGTTGTAGCCAATGAAAGAGTTTATCTTTAGTTCTTTGGCAAGCTCTTTTATTTCATGAAGTGGTCTTCCAGTTGCAAGGAAAATCTCCATTCCATTATCCTGTAGCTGAGACACAGCATCTTTTGTGGATTCTTCAATTGAATTATCCGGTCTAAGAATTGTTCCATCAATATCTAAAAATAAGAGCTTGTAATTCCCCATTTATTAAAGTTCTCCTTAAATTTTTGTGATGTTCTACTTAGTCTACCACTAATTTTAATAAAAACAGTATTTACAAGCCATTATCTTTATTTAGATTCTAAAAAATTTATTCGTTTCATCGCTATTTATTCTTTTATTTAATTTCTTTAATTCAATTGAAAGAATGAAAATCCACTGTAAGAATGCACCAATTGTTAATCTTTCGTACAATCCGCCAAAGGGAGAGTTGTTTGCTACACTGGCTGCTGCCATTCCGCCTGTAACAAAAAGAAAAAGGAAGGATACGAAAGTATAAATTGAAAATGCTTTCAAACTTGAATATTTTATTAATTTTGAAAGGGAAAGGACCATTGTAAACATGGTTAAAAGGGAGCTTAAAATGGCTAAAATAAGATGGATAATACCAGCTTTGGTCATGACGACTCCACGAGGGTCCTGCGGGAAGAAAAGGATAATAAAACCAATTAATCCAATCAGCATGATTAGACAAGCCATTAGTTTCATTTTCATTCCTGAAATGACCTCAAAATATTGGAACAGTCCAAGTCCAAATAATAGTAGGGATACATTATATAAAATAAATAAAAATTGTACGAAGGGCATTTTAGGGGCATTCGATGCTATTAATTCACTTACAGTGTTATATAAGTGACTGTAATTTTCCATTTCAAAACCACCAATCAAACAGGCAAAAACATAAAAAATAGGTGCCACTATTCCGAAAATAGGGTAAAACTTTTTCACCTTTAAACCACTCCTTTTTTCAGTTGTTTAGTACATATACTTCATCATATTTTGGAATAGGTAGATAATATGGTTTATTCTTTTAAATTTAAATGAACAAAATGCCATAAAAAAAAACCATCTTTTTTTAAGATAGTTTTCTTAATAAATTCCCTTATATTTAATGTGCTAGCACTTCGATAGCAGTTGATAACAATGTTATATATGTTTGATATTTTTTTTTTTTTTGAAGAGTATTTTTACTCAGATAAAGTCGTTTCTTTTTCAATATTGATTTGAATATTTTCGTGAGCTAATTTTGGTAAAATCATAAAATAATAAAGACCAACTCCTATTAAGAGAATTCCAATTACGTAATAAATGCTTTCAACACTTACAAATGCCGGGAAAATAATGGCTATGACACCAAGCGAAAATGAGTGTGCTGCCATCATTAATGGGTCTATCCATCCTGATACTCTGCCCATAAATTTTGGATTAACCAGTTCATTCATCCACCCGGAAATGGCAATATTTACAGGTGCCAATATAATCCCCATTAAAAAAACAAAACCAAAATATATCCAAACATTTAATAGTGTCCCTAGAACAAATGACAAAATACCAGACAATAAAACTCCCCCAATAATAACCCGGTATGCTTTAAATTGTTGAATCAATTTGTTTCCAATTGAACTCCCAATAATATATCCAATCCCAAGAAATATAGAAAAAAATGAGGCGTACTCTTCGTAATTGCTTGGTGCCAGTTTATATTTCATTGTAAAAATTGGCATGACGGCAAATCCTCCATTAATCAAACCAAAAACAAGAAAGCCGTAAATAATTGATTTTAATAGCTTGAAATGAAAAATATATTTAAAGCCATCCTTAAAGTCGGAAAGAACGTTCCTAAAGTTTATCTCTTTCATCCTTGTTCTCCCATTAGGAGTGCGGACCTCCTGTGGAATCTGGCAGCTTCGAATCAATATGGCGGAAAATATGAAACTTACACCATCAATGACAACTGAACCAGTAATTCCTAAATAATGATATGATATTGCACCAAGCCCAACACCAAAAAGCATAAATAATCCCATTACAGCCTGATTTAAACCGGAAGCCTTCATATATTGGTCCTTATCTAGGACACCCTGTAATATACTCATTTCTGCAGGTGCAAAAAATTTTGATACCGCACTACGGGCAAAAAGAATAAGGAATACGGAAAATAATCCATGAAAGCTAATGGCGATAAATAAACAAGCAGTTAAAACAGCTCTAATCCAATCAGAATTTACAGCAATCTTCTTCCGATCGAAACGATCTGCTAAAACTCCAACTAGATAGAAAACTAGAAGGGTTGGAAAGGAGTACATTAACTCTGCAATGGTTGCATAATAGGGCTTCTTACTAAAATGGTCGAGTAAATAAAATGCAAATGCCATGTTGCCAATCGTTGAACCCATCTGTGAACCAAAGGTGGCAAGAAAGAGTTTTGTAAATAACCTATTTTTAAAAATATCCATTAAAATTTATCATCTCCTTTTCAAAACCCAAAATATAGGATTTATTCCATTTTCTATTATAATAATAAATTGAACGATATGGAAACAAAGAAAGAGGAGAAATTAAATTTCCATTCAGAAAAGCTCCTTATAAATGCTATGAAAAGAAAATAATGGTTTAGATTGAATTTATTCCACATAAGCTTTAATAACTGAAAATTCCCTCATAAAAAAATGACCTATGAAAATATATATTTTATGGTATAGTAATGAAGGAAATTAATTTAATCCGCTTAGGGCGGAAGAGGTTCTAGCTACCCTCTCAAAAAAACTACGAGGAACAGTACTGCTTTCTTAGTAGTGCTGTTTTTCTATTTTAAAGGAGTATGTCAATATGAATGATGAAAAAGCAATTGTTGTCTTTAGCGGGGGCCAAGATAGTACTACATGCTTATTTTGGGCTCTTCAACATTTTAAAGAAGTGGAAGCCGTAACGTTTAACTACAATCAACGACACAGTTTAGAAATAGAATGTGCATCAAAGATAGCTAAGGAACTAGGTGTGCTCCACCATATTCTTGATATGAGTCTATTAAACCAACTCGCGCCGAATGCATTAACTAGAATGGATATTAAAGTGGAGGATGGGGTAGATGGGGGGCTTCCTTCCACATTTGTTCCGGGTAGAAATCTATTATTTTTATCTTTTGCTGCAGTTTTGGCCAGTCAAGTTGGAGCAAAGCATGTTGTGACTGGTGTTTGTGAAACGGATTTTAGTGGATATCCAGACTGTCGTGACGTTTTTATTAAATCATTGAACGTTACCTTAAATCTTTCAATGGTTACCCAATTTGTTATTCATACACCACTGATGTGGTTAAATAAAGCAGAAACTTGGAAATTAGCGGATGATCTTCATGCTTTGGATTTTGTTAGAGAAAAAACATTAACATGTTATAACGGAATTATTTCTGATGGCTGTGGCGAATGTCCGTCATGTAAATTGAGACAAAGAGGGTTGGATGAATACCTCAAGAGTCGAAAGGAGTTCTAAAACATGTATGGCTTTCGAATTGTTGATAAACTGCAAAAAATGAATGAAGACATAAAAAAAGAACAATTAAAATACCATTCAAAACGTGTTTTAGTCAGTAAAGAGTTTGCATTTGATGCTGCCCATCATTTACATGACTATGATGGAAAATGCAAAAATTTACATGGCCATACCTACAAAGTTATATTTGGAGTTAGCGGCTATTTGGATAGCAGGGGCTTGGCAATTGATTTCGGTGATTTGAAGGAAATTTGGAAAAATGAAATTGAAATTTTTCTTGATCATAGGTATTTAAATGAAACCCTTCCACCGATGAACACGACAGCTGAAAATATGGTTGTCTGGATGTATGAAAAGATGGTAGAAGCGTTGGAACAGACTGAAAGAAAAAAACAATATGTTGGTGCTAAAGTTGAGTTTGTAAGATTATATGAAACACCAACAAGCTATGCGGAAGCCAGAAGGGAATGGATGGAGATTGAGTAAATTACCAATAATGGAGATTTTCGGGCCCACCATTCAAGGTGAAGGTATGGTGATTGGTCAAAAAACAATGTTTGTTCGTACTGCTGGCTGCGACTATTCTTGTAGCTGGTGTGATTCTTCTTTTACGTGGGATGGTTCTGGTAAGAGTGAAATTAAAATGATGGATGCCAATGAAATATGGGCAGAACTGAAAAGCCTTGGAGGAGACGGTTTTTCATTTGTGACCATTTCAGGAGGCAATCCCGCTTTGTTGGGAAATCTAAATTCTTTAGTTGATCTTTTAAAAGAAAATAATATTAGGATTTGTCTAGAGACGCAAGGGAGTAAATGGCAGGATTGGTTCATTCATATAGATGAACTGACCATTTCACCAAAGCCGCCAAGCTCAAAAATGATTACGAATTTTTCAGTCCTTGATTCAATAATAAACAATCTAAAACAAAATGATTTAAAACAGAACGTTAGTCTGAAAGTAGTTATTTTTGATGAAATTGATTTTGAGTATGCAAAGGGAATCTATCAAAGGTATGAAGGTGTTCCAATCTATTTTCAAGTAGGAAATGAACATCTAACATTATTGGATAATGTGGAGTTAACATGTATTCTTATGAAAAAATATGAATGGTTAATTAACAAAGTAATGGAAGATCACGATTTAAAAAATATTAAGGTTCTTCCACAATTACACACATTTGTTTGGGGTAATAAAAGAGGAGTTTAAAGGTGAGGGGGCAACATATGAGAATTTTACTATATTTAGTTTCAATTGTAAGTGCTAACGTAATTACAGCTGCTTTGGCACCTGTGAAATTTGGGATTTTTATTATACCAATGGGAACATTTCTTGTTGGTGCCACTTTTATTTTGCGGGATTTGGTTCAAAATAAAGTGGGAAAGAAGAAGACTTATTTATTTATCGGCATAGCGCTTCTTTTATCTGCACTTGTTTCATTTTATTTAGGTGATACATTACTTATTACGTTTGCTTCTGCTATTTCATTTATAGCTTCTGAGTCAACTGACACAGAGATTTATAGCCGCTTAAAATTACCAATGAGCTGGAGGGTATTCTATAGTGGATTAGTTGGAGGATTCTTAGATTCCGTCCTATTTGTCATTATTGGTTTAAGTCCATTAGGTGCCAACTTTTTACCGTGGGAGGCTGTTCCAGCAGCAATCGCAGGTCAGATTATTTTTAAAACTGTAGTTCAAGGAATGGGCGGGTTTATTTTACATCTTTTTGAAAGCCGGTCAAATCAAACGATGGTTTCAAATCAATAATGAAAATAGGAGTCTGTCCAAAAGGATGGGCTCTTGTTTTAAAATGAAAAAAATTGAACTTAATGAACGTTCAGCTCCGAAGTATAGGGTGTGTGCTTATATATGAATTTGAAGATTTAAAGGCATTTTTAATATACCCATACCCGTAGTTGTATTTTGTGTTATACTTCACTTAGAACAACTAGGAGGGAAATATGATGACGAAAAAGATTATTATTGTTGGCGGAGTTGCAGGAGGAGCTACTACAGCAGCCAGGTTAAGAAGACTTGATGAACAGGCAGAAATTGTCCTTTTTGAAAGAGGAGAATATATTTCATTTGCCAATTGCGGTTTACCATATTACATTGGTGGCACCATTTCCGAGCGAGATAAACTCTTAGTACAAACGGTTGATGGAATGTCAAAAAAATTTAAATTGGATATTCGACATTTAACTGAAGTGTTAAAAATAAATAGAGAAAGTAAAACAGTTGAGGCGAAAAATTTAGTAACGGGTGAAATTTACGAAGAATCATACGATAAACTTGTTTTATCACCAGGAGCTAGCCCAATTAAACCGCCTATTCCTGGAATTGAAGGTGTAACATCCTTATTTACTCTTAGAAATATACCGGATACAGATAAAATTAAATCCTATGTAGATGCAAATAAACCCAAAAAAGCCGCTGTCATTGGGGGTGGTTTTATTGGTATCGAAATGGCTGAAAACCTTTGGGAATTAGGAATAGAAGTAACAATTATCGAAATGTCTAACCAAATTATGGCACCTATTGATTTTGAAATGGCTGCCATTTTGCACACTCATATTCGTGAAAAAGGAGTCAATTTGATTCTTGAGGATGGAGTTGCGGAATTTAAAAATAATGGGAAGGAAATAAAACTAAATAGCGGTAAACAAATCGAAACTGATATGATCATCCTTGCAATTGGAGTTAAACCAGAAAATCAGCTGGCCATTGGAGCAGGATTGAAGGTTGGTGCACGTGGAGGCATTCTTGTAAATGAGCATTTATTAACTGAGGATCCAGATATTTATGCAATCGGCGATGCAATTGAAGTAAAAGATTATATAAATGGAAGGCCAACTCAAATCCCACTTGCATGGCCAGCAAATCGACAAGGTAGAATTGTCGCTGATCATATGAATGGAATACCTGCCAGATATAATGGGACACTTGGTACATCAATTGCCAAGGTTTTTGATATGACAGTTGCGGCAACGGGAAATAACGAAAAAACGTTAAAACGACTTGGAATTCCATGTGAAGTTGTGCACGTACATCCAGGCTCCCATGCAGGTTACTACCCAGGTGCTTTCCCAATTTCCCTTAAATTAATTTTTGATAAAACAACGGGTAAAATTTTGGGGGCTCAAGCAGTATCCTACGATGGGGCTGATAAGAGAATCGATGTTATCGCAACTGCAATTAAGGGTGGATTAACGATTTATGATTTACCAGATTTGGAACTGGCCTATGCACCTCCATATTCATCAGCTAAAGATCCTGTTAATATGGCAGGATACGCTGCATCCAATCTTGCAGCGGGTTTAGTGGAAACAGTTCAATGGTATGAAATAGATGAAATTATTCAAAAAGGTGGGTTACTGATCGACGTTAGAGAGCCAATTGAAAGAGAAATGGGTTACATTGAAAGATCTATTAACATCCCACTAGACGATTTACGAAACCATCTTGATGAACTTCCAAAAGATCAAACTATTTATCTAACTTGTCAGGTAGGATTAAGGGGATACTTGGGAGCTCGAATTTTAATTCAAAATGGGTTTAAGGTGAAAAACCTTGATGGTGGATTTAGGACCTATTCCTGTGTTTTTGAACCTGAAGCTGTAGAAAATTGCGGAACATCTGTAAATGATTCAGGTGTATTGGAATCAAAAAAACCAGAGCCAAACCAAACCATTTTAATTGATGCTTGTGGATTACAGTGCCCGGGTCCAATCATGAAGGTATACCAAACGATGGACAAAATGAAGCCTGGTGAAATGCTTGAAGTTCATGCGACAGATCCGGGTTTTACAAAGGACATCAAGGCTTGGGCAAATAAAACAGGAAATACTTTAATAAACACTGTATTTGAAGAAAAGAAATTCAAAGCTATTATTCAAAAAGGAAATGCGGAAAAGTCAAATTTACCAAAAGAATCAACTATTTCAGATAAAGATGGTGCCACGCTTGTTGTTTTTAGTGGAGATCTTGATAAAACAATTGCCTCTTTTATTATTGCCTCTGGTGCAGCAGCCATGGGTAAGAAAGTAACGATGTTTTTTACATTTTGGGGACTTAATGTATTAAGGAGAAAAGATGCACCTTTTGTTGAAAAAGACTTTATGGAAAAAATGTTTGGAATGATGATGCCAAAAGGTGTGAAAAAATTGCCACTCTCCAAGATGAATATGGGAGGAATGGGTGCAAAAATGATCACACATGTGATGGAAAAGAAAAATGTGGATAGTTTAGAAACCTTAATGAAAAATGCTTTAGATGCTGGTGTAAAGCTTGTTGCATGCAGTATGTCAATGGATATAATGGGTATTAAACAGGAAGAATTAATTGAAGGTATCGAAATTGGGGGTGTGGCGACATACCTTGGAGATGCAGAACAATCTGGTTTGAACTTGTTTATCTAGACTTCCATATGATGTTATTTTAAAATGGGAGTAATAGAGGTGAATAAAATGAAATATGATGATAAATCAAAGAACCGGTTAAAACGGATTGAAGGTCAAATAAAAGGGATATTAAGAATGATAGAAGAGGAAAAAGACTGTAAGGATGTCATTACACAGCTATCAGCTGTTCGTTCTGCTGTGGATCGTGCTATTGCAGTTATTGTTAGCGAAAATCTGGAGCATTGTCTCCGCGAATCAATCGAAACTGGGGACGGAAAATCTTCTAAAATAGTGGAAGAGGCAGTTAATATGCTTGTAAAAAGCCGGTAATTAAAACGTCTATCCGATGGGATAGACGTTTTTTTATGTATATCGAGCAATACAAAATATTGATGTGTTAAAAGGTTTGTAGTATGAAGAAACCTTTTCCTAAAAGGGACAATTTTACAATATAATAGAAGTAAAGCTACTGCCAAAACCAATTCTTTTTGCTGGCGGGGGGAAAACCAAAAAGTTAGATAAGGGGGAGTTTATTTTGAAAAAAGTATATATTATTCATGAAAATAATGAGTGGACAGTACATTTAACAAAACGATTGGATGAACTAGAGGTACCATATGAGGAATGGCATTTGGATGATGGTCGGCTAGATTTATCAAAAGAGCCTCCTGAAGGCATTTTTTACAGTCGAATGAGTGCTTCCTCCCATGCAAGAGGGCATCGTTTTGCACCGGAATTTACTGGGCAAGTGTTAGCTTGGTTAGAGAGAAACGGAAGACAGGTGTTTAACGGTACTAGGGCACTTCAGCTAGAAGTAAGTAAAATTATACAATATTTAGAGTTAAATAAGTTTGGCGTTAGGACACCTACGACAATAGCTGCAGTAAGCAGAGAGCAAATTCTTGAGGCGGCAAAAGAATTTGCTGGCAATGCTTTTATTACAAAGCACAACCGTGCTGGAAAAGGATTGGGAGTTCAGTTGTTTCAAACATTTGATGCACTAAAAATATATGTTGAAGGGCCAGAATTTGAAGAACCTGTTGACGGGATTACATTAATCCAGGAATACATTCAATCACCAGAAAGCTACATAACAAGATGCGAGTTTGTTGGCGGACAATTTGTTTATGCAGTAAAGGTTGATACGTCTGAAGGATTTCAGCTTTGCCCTGCAGATGCTTGTCAAATAGGCGATTTGTTTTGTCCTGTTGGAGAAGAAGTAGAAGAAAAACCTAAGTTTCAAATAATTGAAGGCTTTAATGATTCTATTATAGAAAAGTATCAACAAGTGTTAAAGGAAAATCAAATCCAGGTCGCTGGGATTGAATTTATTCGAAATGCAGAAGGAGAAATTTTCACCTACGATATAAACACAAATACAAATTACAATTCTGATGCAGAAGCAAAAGCTGAAAAATTTGGCATGCTGTATTTAGCAAAGTTCCTAAAAGACGAATTAAATAAAATAGTTTAATCATACCTAGGGTGCCATAAAAGGCATCTTTTGTTATTTAGAATTAGGGGATAATCTTTTCCTTTTAAGAAATTCTAATTAATAAATAAGGAGTGATTAAAGTGGATAATAATGTCGCAATAATAGAATTAAATGCTCTTCTTAAAGGTCAATATATGGGGATCCACCAATATGAAAATTATATACAACACACAAGTGATCAGCAGCTAAAAAAGCAACTTCAAAGAATACAACAAGATCATAAAAGGCATGCTTTAGTCATTGCTGAAAGAATACAAAATCTGGGGGGAACCCCTGTCGATAGCACTGGATTTGTAGGGAACATGCAAGAAATGATGAGCAAAATGAAAGGGCTACCTGATCAAAATAGTGAGCTCATTCAAGAACTTCTAGTGGCAGAAGATAAGTACGCAGTCGAATTATCAGAGGAAATTGTTAAAGGTGATTTAGATCCTGAAAGTAAAAAAATAGTGGAACAAGTGATTGACGAAGATAGAGGCCATGTTCAGGAATTAAAAAACCTTCTTATACATTAATACCTCCCCAAAATACTCTCCATGAAGATTGGAGAGTATTTTTTTAAAATTTGGGCTTGAAAAAAGTTTAAAAATTAAATAAAATCAATTTTAACAGGTCATTCAACTTTTTTTGAACGTTAAAATATATTTGAGAAGGTGAATTAAATGAAAAAACAACTTGAACAATATGACATTACTTCAATTGAACAAGCAAAAATATTTTCAAATGATTTAAGAATGAAAATTTTAGACCAGTTCTTTGATCAAAGGCCAAGGACTGCAAAACAAGTTGCGGATGAAATGGGACTTTCTCCTTCTAAAGTACATTATCATGTTCGTGAACTCTTAAAAGTGGGACTGCTTTTTTTATATGAGACGAAAGAAATTAATGGTATTCTCGAGAAATATTACCTTCCAATTGCAAAGGAATTCAGGATTATCCTTAAACAACTTGAAAACGATGTTGAAGGAAAACAACAAATTGTGAATCATGCTATAGGGATATTTAAAAAAAGTATTATGGACTCATTTAAAGACGGTGAAGAGAAACTTCTCCAAATTTTTAATTTAAAATTATCAGAAATAGAGAGAGATGAACTTATCAATGAATTAAAAGATTTAGCGAAGAGGTGGGAAGAAAAATCAAAAGAGAACTCTTCCTCTAAAGACGAATACGGGGTATTACTTTCAGTAATTCCTAAAAAAATGTAAGGAGGGTACTATGAAAAATGGAAAAGGTTTTCAGTCTTTCCTATGGATTTGGGGCGGCCAGTTAGGGTCGGTGTTAGGGTCAAGTTTAACTTCCTTTGCACTTGGTGTGTATGTTCTCCAGAAATCGGGGTCTGTAACAAATTTTTCTATTACCTTACTATGCTTAACATTACCGGGAATTATCATTGCTCCATTTGCAGGTATTTTAGTAGATAAATGGAATCGGAGAGGAATGATGTTATTAAGCGATTTTTTAGCTGGGTCTGCAACATTAGGGATTGGAGCCATTTTAGCTTTTTCGCATCTAACGCTTTGGCATATATTTTTATTCGCATGTATCGCATCCATTTCTGGAACTATTCAATTTCCCGCATATCAATCCATTGTTTCCCAAATAGTTGAAAAACGACACCTTGGTAGAGCAAACGGGTTAATCCAACTTTGCGAAGCTTTAACAAATATTGTAGCTCCCCCACTTGGAGGTGTTTTATTACCTCTTATTCATCTTAAAGGTATTATCATCATTGACTTTTTTTCGTTTTTTTTAGCTATATTTTCTGTTCTTGCTGTAAAAATACCTAAGAGTCAAAAGAAGACAGAGACTGTTAAGAATCAACCCTTATGGGCAGATTTAAAGGAAGGGGTTCATTATCTTCTCATTCATAAGGAGTTACTTTGGTTTCTATCTTATTTCGCGTTATCAAATTTTTTATTTGGATTCGAAGAGGTTTACTTACAGCCACTTATTCTATCATTAAGTGATGTGAAAAATCTTGGTTATGTTTTGTCGAGTGTAGGATTTGCTATGGTAGCAGGAGGTATTACAATTAGTGCCTGGGGAGGACCAAAAAGGAAAGCGAGAGGCGTTTTTGGATTTGGATTTGTAACTGCTTTTATATTTTCATTTGTTGGATTTAGTACGTCTATTCTGCTTATAAGCATCCTTTTATTTATTAGCTTTTTCTTTCTTCCATTTGGAAATAGTTGTTCCCAGGTCCTTTGGCAGACAAGGGTTGAGCCATCCATACAAGGGAGAGTATTTGCTTTACGTAGGATGATAGCCATGTCGCTTATGCCATTAGCTTTTTTCCTTTCAGGGCCTGTATCTGAACATATTTTAACACCTTTTATGTCTGATGGAAGAGCAGGAAATATCTTATTTGGGGAATGGCTGGGAACTGGGCAAGGAGCAGGCTTTAGACTATTCTTCATCATAATAGGTTTAGGTTTAACCTTTCTTTCTATTCTGCTTTATTCCAAAAAAGAAATTCGGAAGATAGATGAAGATTCTGGGATATACCATGACGTTCATCCCAATCATATATCAAATTAAAAGGCTGTTTTCGTAAACTTTGTCGTTTTTTTCACATTACTCTTACCCTATCCCGAGATTTTATCAGCGAAAAAATATAATTAATCAGCGATAATTATATATTTTCAACGATAATATAAATATATCAGCGAAAATCTCATTATATCGGCGTAACGATAACTTAATCGAAAGCAACAATATGTTAGAAAAGAATCAATTAAAAAAGGCAGATCCCTTAGATGGGAACTGCCTTTTTTAGTTTTATTCAGCTTTAGAAGCTTCAATTTGAAGGTTAACTTTTACTTTATCGCCAACCAAAACCCCGCCAGTTTCAAGAGCAGAATTCCAAGTTAAACCGTAATCAGCACGGTTGAGAGTACCTTGAGCACTAAAACCAACTTTTTCATTACCCCATGGATCTTTACCTTGGCCTTCAAATGTTACAGTAAATGTTTCAGATTTTGAAAAACCATGTAAAGATAGTTCACCTGTTACATTGTATTCACCTTCGTCCACCTTTGTAATTTCAGTTGAACGGAAGTTTAATGTTGGAAATTTTTCTACATCAAAGAAATCTGCTGATAATAGGTGTCCATCACGGTCTTTGTTACGTGTATCAATACTTGAAAGTTGAACAGTAAAATCAATCGTTGCAGTTGTTAAATCAGTTACATCGGCCTCAACTGTTGAACTGAATTCATGGAAAGAACCCTTTACGTTTGCAATCATCATGTGTCGGATTGAAAAATCTACACTGCTATGTGCTGTGTCTATTGCCCATTTTGTTTTTGTCATTTTATTTCTCCTCCAAATTATAATTTGATTTCATTTATCTCGAATTTAAAATAACTTAATTCAAGATAAATTATATTGCCAAGTCACTTCTTTGTCAATAATTTTTCAAAAAAAATCCACATGTCTTTCTAGTAATAAATCAAAGAAAAGATTTCGGGTGAAAATGTAATTTATAGTTTTGACCCCTTAAAACTGTAAAATTTAAAAAAGGCAAAAAAATCTTGCCATCTGGCAAGTTTAAATTTAGGAACAAAACAAAAAAACACCCATGAGGGTGTTTGCTCGTTATTATAGTTGTAAATAGAAAAAGCACATGATAAAATAAACTTTGGCATAAAGTTTATTTTGCTTATTTTTTTATAAATATCCAATATAATAATATCACATAATTTTTATGTTGTCAATAAAGTTGTTTATTTTTTTGGGGGTGTCTGGATGAGTGAGATTAGGGAAGAAGATTGGAAGGTTGAACAAGAACGGGTAAATATGGTTGTTGAAGAAATCGGTAAAAAAATTCTGAAGTTGAACAAAAATGCAGGAAATATCAGTAGCGATGTTTTGGAGCTTAGGAAAACATTTTGGGAAGATGTTACAGTTAACTTAGATGAACCAGATGACGTGATTGAAACGGCCGCAAGCTTAAAGCAACAAGCGGAATTATTGTCGGAAAGGGAACGCACACATAGCCAAATGGACCGAGAACTCAAAACCCTTTCTAGATTAAGAAATTCGCCCTATTTCGGAAGAATTGATGTTTTGGAAAAAGGTGAAAAAAAAGCAGATCAAATATACCTCGGGATTGCTTCTTTTATGGATGAAAAGGAAGAAAAATTTTTAATCTATGATTGGCGTGCTCCTATTTCTAGCCTATACTATGATTTTGGACCTGGACCTGTTTTTTACAACACTCCTGAAGGGGACATTCAGGGGGAAATGGAATTAAAAAGGCAGTTTTTAATTCGTCATTCTAAAATTAATGGGATGTTTGACACAGGAGTTACCATTGGTGATGAGATGCTACAGGAGGTTCTTGGTAGTAATGCCAGTACACAAATGAAAAGCATTGTTGCCACCATACAACGTGAACAAAATCAAATAATCCGCAATGAAAAAAGTAAATACTTAGTTGTTCAAGGGGTGGCTGGGAGTGGGAAAACTTCTGCTGCTCTCCAGCGTGTTGCTTATTTGTTATACCGCTATAGGAAAACAATCAAAGCCGAAAATATAATGCTTTTTTCTCCTAATACTCTTTTTAATAGTTATGTAGCAACCGTTCTTCCTGAATTAGGGGAAGAAAATATGGTCCAATCGACCTTTCAAGAATATTTAAACAGTAGAATTGTTGCTGAATATGCTGTTGAGGATGCATTTGATCAAATGGAATTTTTACTTTCTAGCGTAAATGATCATAATTATAAGATTCGTTTAGAAGGTATTCGATATAAAGCCAGCCTTTTATATAAAAATCAAATCGATCAGTTTGTTCAAGATTTATCACGTAAAGGACTAATATTTAAAGATCTTTATTTTAGAAATGAAATGATCATTTCTAAAGAAGTAATTAATGAATATTTTTATTCATTAGATTTGAATATTTCCATTCCAAATCGAATTCAGCACATAAAAGAGTGGCTTTTAAAAGAGTTGAAGAAAATAGTGAAAATGGAACGTAAAAAGGAATGGGTAGAAGAAGAGATTCAATTTTTAGAAAAAGAAGACTACATGGAAGCCTTTAAACAGCTTCAAGAAAGAGAGCGATATACAGAGAATTCTTTTGATGATTTTGAATTGGAACAGAAGTTTTTAGCGAACATGGTGGTTTTAGAAAAATTTAAACCATTATTTTCCAAGGTGAAAAGATTAAAATTTATTGATTCCATTGCAAACTACCAGAAATTTTTTATAGAAAACAAAGTAGATCTCGCTAACTGGAGTCAAATTTGTTCCCAAACCATTCAAGTATTTAAATCAAAGAAAATCTTATATGAAGATGCAGCTCCATTTGCTTACCTGCAAGATTTGTTAGAAGGAAGGAATTCAAATACTGCAATTCGACATATTTTTATTGATGAAGCACAGGATTATACTCCATTCCAGTTTGCATTTATACAATCCCTTTTTCCATATAGCAGAATGACGTTATTAGGTGATTTCAATCAGGCTTTTTTCTCAGGGGAGACAGGAGCTGAAAGTATTCTTTCTGACTTTTCTATTGGTGTAAAAGAGGTTGAAACCTTCTCATTAACGAAAACATATCGATCAACAAAACCAATAGTAGAATTTACAAAAAGTTTAATTAATGATGGAGAAAAAATTGAGCCTTTTAATCGTGAAGGTAAAAAACCAACTATTATCATTGTTGACCAACCAACTAAACTCAATGAAAAAGTGATTGATCAAATTCATGAATGGGAAAAACTCGGATATGGTTCGATAGCGGTTATATGTCGAACTGCTGGTGAAAGCAAAAAGGTATTTAAATCACTAAAGATCGATAGTACAGTTCATTTGATTGAAAAAGGAACAATAACATATGAAAAAGGGATTCTCATTATTCCGGCCTACTTAGCTAAGGGAATTGAATTTGATGCCGTGATTATTTATGATTCCTCACAATATGGATTGGAAAGGGAACGAAAATTGTTCTACACAGCGTGTACGAGGGCGATGCATGATTTAGTTTTATTTGCGACAAATAAACTAAGTCCGCTTATTGGAGAGAATGCAGAAGGAACATATCAAATTATAAATGTCTAAAAATAGGAAGAGCACATCTACTGTGCTCTTCAGGCTGTCGAAAAAGTTTCGGCAGTCTTTTATTTTATAAATTCCATTCAACAATTCACCGCGTTAATTTGTTATAATATTTATATAAAGCTTTTAAACTGGTCTGTTGATTTGCGCTCCAG
>JAUZPL010000047.1 GCA_030705955.1 Bacillota bacterium
GAGCAAGCACTTCTAACAGCAGCTTGTCAGAACATGAAAAAGATTGCCACTCACCTAGCAAGACTAGGTTAAGTTGATTGAAGATGAAGACGCTCGACTCCTGCGGGAAAAGCGGGACAGGGGAGACCCCGCAGGAGCGTTAGCGACGAGTAGGCTCCCGTTCCGCCCGCGGAAAGCGAGCGTCTGGAGCGGAAATCAACTTGCCCGTTTATGAGGTTTTGCCTTTTTTGTCCAAAATAAAAAAGATTGCCGAGAAAAAATACCCCTTTCTCGACAATCTGAAAAGACCGGTAACGGTCTTTTTTTGTTCACCATAATAAACTTTCTTAATCTTCCATTGTTGAGAGATCACCAGTAGGCAAATCAAGCTCCCAAGCTTTTAAAACACGTCGCATTATTTTTCCGCTCCGAGTTTTTGGTAGCTTATCTCTAAAATCAATTTCTCTAGGTGCTGCATGTGCTGCAAGGCCTTTTTTTACAAACTGCCTAATTTCTTCTTTCAGTTCATCTGTAGGTTCAAATCCGTCTCTTAATGCTACAAAAGCTTTGATAATTTCTCCTCTGACAGGATCAGGCTTACCAATAACTCCGGCTTCCGCAACTGCCGGGTGTTCAACAAGCTTGCTCTCTACTTCAAAAGGACCTACCCGTTCACCTGATGTCATAATAACATCATCAATCCTGCCTTGGAACCAGAAATAACCGTCTTCATCCATATACGCAGAATCTCCCGAAACATACCAGTCACCAGGCATAAAATAAGACTCATATTTTTGTGGATTATTCCAAATGGTATGCATCATGGATGGCCAGCCTTTTTGAATCGCCAAATTCCCCATCCGATATGGTGGCAGTTCATTTCCTCTATCATCTACGATTGCAGCCTTTACACCTGGAATTGGTTTTCCCATTGACCCTGGCTTAATTTCCATACAAGGATAGTTACTAATTAACTGGGCGCCTGTTTCCGTCATCCACCAGTTGTCATGAATACGAAGGTTAAATACCTTTGCCCCCCATTTTACGACCTCTGGATTTAAAGGTTCTCCAACACTTAAAATATGTCTCAAACTGCTCAAATCATATTTCTTAATAATTTCATCTCCTGCACCCATTAACATGCGGAATGCGGTTGGAGCACTGTACCAAACGGTTACACCAAATTCCTCAATCATTTTATACCAGGAATCTGGACTAAATCGTCCGCCAATAATAACATTTGAGGTTCCAGTCAGCCATGGACCAAAAATACCATACGATGTACCGGTCACCCACCCTGGGTCGGCCGTACACCAGTAAACATCGTCCTCTTTCAAATCTAGAACCCATTTAGCTGTTTGATAATGCTGAATCATGGCATTATGAACATGCAAAACACCTTTTGGTTTTCCGGTTGAGCCCGATGTATAGTGAAGAATAAGCCCATCTGTCCGCTCAACCCACTCAACCTTTAGTTCTTTATCTGCATCCACAAATTTCTTCATAAAGTCGAGATATATGCCTTCTTCTTCTACATTTTTTCCAATTACAAAAATATGTTTTAAGGATGGTAAGTCCTGAACCGGTACACGCTCTAGCAAATCTAATGTAGTTACAAGAACACTTGCTTCACTATCTTGAAGACGATCGTGAACCGCCCCTTCCATGAATGCTTCAAATAGCGGTCCTACAATAGCCCCCAGTTTGATTGCACCTAAAACAGTAAAATAAAGTTCTGGTGATCTTGGCATAAAAATAAAAACTCTATCACCCTTTTCCACATCACCATATGTCTTTAATACATTTCCCGCTTTATTTGAGAGTTCCTTCATTTCTTTAAAGGTATACTTTTCATTACGTTCACTATCACGATAATATAATGCAATCTTATTCTTACGATATGTTTCAGCATGGCGGTCAATGGCTTCGTAAGCTAAATTCACTAAACCCGTCTCACTCCAAGAAAACTGCTTTTCAGTTTCCTTCCAATCAAATTGACTATACATTTCATCATAGTTACGTAAATTATATTCCCCTTGGATAACTGGTAGCGCTTCCATTCTCATGACTATAAATCCCCCTTTACATTGTTTGACAATATTATTATAGTATAAATACTATATATTCTCAATTTTAAAAATATTAATGGGTAACATTTAATAACTAAGTTATTATCATAATGTTATAATACAATAAATGATTTTATTTTATATTATATAACAATATTTTCTCTAAAAAAAATAGAATTTTTTATGAAAGCGCTTTACACATTGCTTTTTTATGTATAATAGAATTACTAAATGAACACAATTCCAGGCGGTGACCTAATGGAACATAAAAAAACGTATAATGCAAAGGAAATTAAAACACCACATGGGAATTTGATTATCGAAGGCCCAATCCCTCCAGATAAACTAGCAAGCTATGAATTTCACGAGGATCTTACCGCTTTTCGCCCCCCTCATCAGCAGCACCAAGCCTTAATTGGTATTGCTAAACTTGATGAAGGACGAATTCTTATTGTCAGGAATCAGGATAAAGTAGTAGGGTATGTTACATTCCTTTACCCAGATCCTTTAGAGAGATGGTCAGAGGGTAAAATGGATAATTTAATTGAATTAGGAGCAATTGAAGTGGCTCCTGAATATAGAGGCTGCTCAATTGGTAAAAACCTTCTTATTGTATCCATGATGGATAATGCAATGGAGGATTATATCATTATTACAACAGAATATTATTGGCATTGGGATTTAAAAGGTACTGGTTTGAATGTCTGGGAATATAGAAAAGTGATGGAAAAGATGATGAACGCAGGCGGACTGGAATGGTATGCCACAGATGATCCTGAGATTTGTTCACATCCTGCAAACTGTCTTATGGCCAGAATTGGAAGTAGAATTGATACAGACTCCATTCAAAGGTTTGATCGACTTCGTTTTATGAATAGGTTTATGTATTAATAATAAAATGCAACTCAAGGTTATGGCTCCATATGGATATGCGCTTACAGTAAGAGGAGACAGAGGTCTAGACATTGAAGCTAGAAAATGATAAAAATTTAAAATTTTTTTAATTTTACTTGCTCGGGGGTTTTTTGATGATTGTTGAAGAAATCATGAAAACTAATGTTTCTACTCTTTTTCCCACAAATACAATTGCAGATGCAATCCGCCTGATGAGAGAAAAAAAGATTCGTCATATCCCGATAGTAGATGATGATAATAACTTAGTCGGTCTTGTTACCTCCAGTCGGATTCGAAATGCAACACCCTCCATTTTTCATGCCGATGAACATTTGGAAGATTTACAAAAGCCGCTGAAATCTATCATGAGAACAGAAGTATATACAGGAAATCCGTTAGATTTTGTTGAAGAGGTTGCAGGACTGTTCTATGAACATCGCATCAACTGCCTTCCCATTCTAAAGGATAAAAAACTAATAGGGATTATTACAGAAACAGATTTGCTTAGGACTTTGGTTGAATTGACAGGAGCCCATCAACCAGGCTCACAAATCGAAATAAAGGTTCCTAATATTGCCGGAATATTAAGTGATGTTTCCAGCATATTCCGCAACCGCAGAGCAAATATTCTGAGTGTTCTTGTGTACCCTTACAAAAAGGATGAGCACTATAAAGTTTTAGTATTTAGAGTTCAAATGATGAACCCATTAGGTTTAATTGAAGACCTTAAACAAGCCGGTTATGACGTCTTATGGCCATCTCTACCCGGGAGTTTATTATGATGGATGATTGTTCCTTTATCTTTTCTGAGGAATTGCTAAAGTACAAATTCAGCAGTCATCATCCGTTCAATCAATTCCGGCTGAAATTAACGGTAGATTTATTAAAACGACTGAATGCTTTAGCTCCAAATCAAATGATACCTCCAATAACTGCCACAGAGGAGGAGCTTTTTCTCATCCATGACCCAAATTACGTCAACGCTGTAAAAATGGCTGGCCACGGCCTGCTTGCAGATGATATTGGAGAAAATTACGGATTAGGAACTGAAGATACTCCTATTTTCAAAAATATGCACGAAGCAAGCTCACTTCTTGTTGGAGGAACCTTAACTGCAGTAGATCAGGTCATGTCCGGAAAAGTCCTACACTCTCTTCACTTAGGGGGAGGCTTGCATCATGGATTTCGAGGGAAGGCTTCAGGGTTTTGTATTTATAATGATAGCTCTGTTGCTATCAAATATATTCAGAAAAAATACAATGCACGCGTCCTTTATGTTGATACCGATGCACATCATGGCGATGGTGTTCAATGGTCTTTTTATGATGATCCAAATGTTTGCACATTATCTATCCACGAAACAGGAAGGTACTTATTCCCTGGAACAGGGAATGTAAATGAACGAGGACAAGGAAATGGCTACGGGTATTCTTTTAATATTCCTGTGGATGCATTTACTGAGGATGAATCCTGGCTTTATGCTTATACCAATGCATTTAGAGAGGTTGCAGAATTTTTTAAACCGGATGTCATTCTTACTCAAAACGGGACTGATTCACATTATTTTGATCCACTTACACATTTATCTACGACCATGAAAATTTATCGTGAAATTCCAAAGCTCGCCCACCAAATTGCGCACGAATATTGCGGTGGCAAATGGATTGCTGTTGGAGGTGGAGGGTATGATATTTGGAGAGTTGTTCCAAGGGCATGGGCTTTACTCTGGCTTGAAATGACAGAAAATACAAACAGTTTCGGCCCCTTACCATCAGATTGGATTCGCTTTTGGCAAAAGGAAGCATCTGTGGAGCTTCCAATGGAATGGGATGATCCAGATCCACTATACCCTCCAATTCCAAGAAAAGAAGAAATAACAGAGAAAAATTTGAGAACACTTGAAAAAGCATTATTTCCTATTCGTAATCAGCAGAAGCAATTGTAAAAGGAATTAGCTCTTAAACATTAGTTTGGAGAGATTTTTTCTTTACAATTTTTCGGTCGTCCTCATTTCCTAATAAACGATAAAAAAATGACCACTCGGGTCATTTTTTTATTTCTCCGTCAACAGAAAGGATTCGTTCTACTGTCCTATTTTGTAGATTGACGATGTTCAATTCTATGTGGAAGGATGACAATATTTTCAGTTGCTTTTTCTTTATTCATTAATTTTGTTAAAAGACGCATGGCTACTGCACCAATGTCATATAACGGTTGGACAATGGTAGTTAACTGAGGACGAACCATTAAGGAAAGTCTTGTATTATCAGAAGTGATGACTTCGAAATTTTCAGGGATGCTATAGCCTTTGTCTTCTGCACCATGAACAACTCCAAGAGCCATTTCATCAGAACCCACTAGGATAGCAGTAGGAACATTTTTTGCCTCTAACAGCTTTTCAAATGCTTCAAGACCCGAATCGTACGTATAATCCCCTTCAATTACTAGTTCTTCATCATATGGAATTTCTGACTCTTCAAGTGCTCTTTGATAACCTTTAAGCTTTTTCTCGGAATTTCTTGGCTCATGAAGCGGACCTACTACAAACGCAATATTTCTGTGTCCTTTTTCAATAAATTCCTTAATTGAGTCATACACAGCTTGTTCATAATCAATGTTTACTGAAGGAATAGTTGCAGTCTCTTCAATAGAACCAGCAAGAACAATTGGAACAGGTGATTTTTCAAATTCCACAACATGCTCGTCCGAAATATTTCCTCCCATAAATACTATTCCGTCCACTTGTTTGCCCAGCATTGTATTAAGTAAGTGGAATTCTTTTTCTTTATTTTGGTCTGAGTTGCTTAAAATGATGTTATATTTATACATCGTTGCAATATCTTCAATGCCGCGTGCTAATTCTGCAAAGAAAATA
The DNA here is from genome assembly GCA_030705955.1 of Bacillota bacterium. Lineage (GTDB taxonomy): Bacteria > Bacillota > Bacilli > Bacillales > Cytobacillaceae > JAUZPL01. The sequence goes on from JAUZPL010000047.1 coordinate 5,818, forward strand.
TTTGAGATATCAGGGATAATAACCCCAACAGTTGTTGTTTTTTTACTAGCGAGTCCTCTAGCAACAGCATTTGGGCGATAACCCAATCTTTCTATTACTTCTAAGACTTTTTTTCGAGTAACAGGCTTAACGTTTGGATTCCCATTGACTACCCGGGAAACAGTTGCCATAGAAACATTTGCCTCCCTGGCAACATCATATATGGTGATATTCACTTTTAACACTCTCCTTCAACACAGAACATTCTTTTCTTTATTCTACAGCAATTTACACTAATCTAGTCATTTTCCTCCAATTTGTGAGAGAACATACAGTCTACATTATGTATTTAATCATACGACAAGATGGATAAAGCTGCAATTAGTATAATAAGTTTTTAATTGTACTTTTATTAAAAAATAGAAAAGCCTTCTGAACAATGACAGAAGGCTCAAACTACCAGTATAAAACTTAATTACGGACAAAATTAGAAGCAAGCAGCTCTTTGTAAAAATGATTGAACTGCTCAAGATCCATTTGTTGTTGTGCATCAGATAATGCAACAGCTGGATCAGGATGAACTTCAGCCATAACCCCATCTGCCCCAATAGCTAAAGCTGCTTTGGCAGTTGGAAGTAGCAAATCTCTTCGGCCTGTTGAATGGGTTACATCAACAAAAACAGGTAAATGGGTTTCTTGTTTTAAAATAGGAACAGCGGAAATATCTAATGTATTCCTAGTTGCACGTTCAAATGTGCGAATACCGCGTTCACAGAGTATAATTTGGCCATTACCTTGAGCCATAATATATTCAGCTGCATTAATAAATTCTTCAATCGTGGCTGCTAGCCCTCGTTTCAATAAAACAGGCTTATTTACTGCACCTGCAGCCTTAAGCAATTCAAAGTTCTGCATGTTTCTTGCGCCAATTTGGATAACATCTAAATATTCAACCGCCATTTCAATATCAGCTGGATTTACAATCTCACTGATAACAGCCATATCATATTCATCTGCAATCTGCTTTAAGATTTTTAATCCTTCCAGCCCTAAACCCTGGAAATCATATGGAGAGGTTCTAGGCTTGTATGCTCCACCACGTAAAAGTTTTAAGCCCTTTGCTTTCATATCCTTAGCGACTGTAGCAACCTGTTCATAGGACTCCACCGCACAAGGACCAAAAACAAAGTATTGCTTTCCATTTCCAATATTTTCACCTTTTACATTCACAATCGTATTTTCAGGTTGTTTCTTTCTTGAAACAAGAAGTGCTTTCTCATGATCATCCTTTTGTAGGTCTAAACCAGCTTTAAAAATTTCTTTAAAAATATGGTCAATGGTAGAATTTTCAAATGGGCCATCATTATGTTCCTTAATAATATCAAGCATTTTTCTTTCACGAACTGGATCGTAACGATAAACTCCTTGGCTTTCTTTAACCCTTCCAATTTCCTGAACTAGGCTTGCCCTTTCATTAATTAGTCTTAATAATTCAATATTCAGTTCATCAACACGTGTTCTTAGCTGATCCAACTTTTTACTCATATTTTCTCCCATCCTTCCATCAATCAAAAACAATAATAATGTTTAAATCATTTTACACTAGTTTTTTGGTAAAAGCTTTAATTTAACCCTTTTAAAAACTTAAATTACTTTATGGGTTAATAAAAATATGTTACATTTTTCTTAAGATATTGAATTGTTCCGATGATTTAGGATTTATTATATAGGAATTCATTTCCTTTGTCACGATTTTTCTTTATTAATTAAACGCTTTTAAGTATTAAAGCAATATATGCTATTAATTAAAGAAGGTGCTTGAAGTTTGCCTGAAAATAATAAAATTTTTGCACTTGATATTGGTACACGTTCCGTAGTAGGAATTATTCTTGAAAAATCTGAAGATCAATACCACGTTATCGATTTTCTTTCAAAAGAGCATATTGAACGTTCTATGCTTGACGGCCAAATCCATGATGTAGAAGCTGTTTCCAAAGTCATCACCAATATTAAAGAAGAATTAGAAAAAAAATATGGAGAGCTTCATAAGGTATGTGTTGCTGCTGCCGGTAGGTCTTTAAAAACACAAGTTGCAAAAGCAACAGTAGAGATACAAGGTAAGCCAATATTAAAAAAGCAGGACATTCTTCATTTAGAGCTTAGTGCTATCCAGAATGCTCAGGCAATTGTTGCTGAAAATTATTCAGATAAAGAGCATTTCTATTATTGTGTCGGATATTCTGTTCTTTATTACCGATTGGATGGTGAAGAAATCGGTAATTTAATCGATCAACAAGGCAATGAAGCTTCTGTTGAAATTATTGCTACGTTTTTGCCAAAGGTGGTAGTCGAATCATTAATTGCTGCCTTAACTAGATCAGGACTAGAAATGGAGGCATTAACACTAGAGCCAATTGCTGCCATTAATGTTTTAATTCCTCCTTCAATGAGAAGGCTAAATGTTGCATTAGTAGATATTGGTGCTGGAACATCAGATATTGCACTAACAAATATGGGAACGATTGTAGCATATGGCATGGTTCCAGTTGCAGGAGATGAAATTACGGAGGCAATCAGTGATCAATTACTATTAGATTTCCCTCTTGCTGAAAAGGCCAAGAGAGAGCTCTATGATCATGATGTAATTACGATTACCGATATTCTTGGCTTTGAGACAGAGATGTCTAAAGAGGAAATAGTCCAACAAATCTCACCATCTCTTAACCATTTAGCTAGCTCTATTAGTAATGAAATTTTACGCCTTAATAATAACCAATCACCAAAAGCGGTTATGCTTGTTGGCGGTGGAAGTCTTACACCCGAACTTCCTGAAAAGGTAGCCAAATACCTCCAGCTTCCAGCTAACCGGGTAGCAATTAGAGGAATTGATGCTATTTCTTCATTAACCATTGAAGAGCATATTCACAAAGGCCCAGAGCTTGTTACACCTATTGGAATTGCGATAGCTGCCCATAAAACACCTGTACATTATGTTTCGGTATATGTTAATGAACAACCTGTTCGCCTATTTGAAATTAAAAAGTTAACAGTTGGAGATTGTCTTTTAGCTGCAGGAATAAAAATGAATAAGCTTTATGGAAAACCTGGTATGGCTAAAATCATTTCTCTTAATACGCAAGCCGTCACAATCCCGGGAAAATTAGGGGATGCACCCACTATTTTAAAGAATGGAAATCCTTCCTCACTTGATGATGAGGTCATAAATGGTGATCAAATTTTTATAGAAAAAGGCAAGGATGGAGATCAAACAGAATTACAAATAAAGGATCTTATCGATCACTTACCGAGTTTAAAGATTACTCTTAATAATAAAATGGTGGAAATTCCATCTGTCATAATATGTAATGAAATGAAAACAACAGGTGAAAAAATGATTGAAGACAGAGATAACATTGTAGTGAATAGTCCAAAAACAATTGAAGAAGTCCTATTATCACTAGGATTTCAATTTTCCCATCTATTAAGACCCTTTCAATTGACTATTAATGAAGTTTTGTATGAATTTCCAATTTCCGGATGTACCCTCTATCTTAATGGAGAGAAGGCCAAAATGGAGGGAAATGTTAAAACGAACGATGAAATTATGATTGTGGAACAAGAGGTTACAATCGAGAGATTTGCTGAAATGAGGGATATTAAGCTTGTTTACACCATCCCAGTATTTTTTAATGATGAAAAAATAATTCTATCAAAAAAAGCAGTTGAAGTAACAAGAGAAGGCCAAATTCTAACTGAAAGTGACCTACTATTTAACGGCGATAAAATCAATATTATCGATAAAGAAAATAGTCCATTCATTTTCCAAGATCTTTTTAGCCATATTGAAATCAAAATGCCTTCAAATGCAAAAGGTCCATACGTCTTATTAAAAAATGACAATCATACTACTTTCTATGAAACCATTGCTCCTGGAGACCATCTAAAAATAGTTTGGCCGGTTGCATCAGAAGTATAGTCGTAAAAAATTGCCGAGAAAGAGCTTTTTCTCGGCAATTTTTTCGATGTATATAAATCTCTCTGATTTTTCATTCGGCGGTGACTTTAAGCACAACATTCCTATAATTAAAAAAGAAAGATCAATTCCTATGGATTTGGTCGTTTAAAATTACGAGGGTAATTCATATAAATTTTCTATTATACATTTTCACTTACAGCATTTGTTAATGATTGTCTCGTTATTTTCCAATGTGAAGCATTCCAGACAGGCTCTGTATTTTTAAATAAAATAGCTTGTGGTGATTCATGTTTGATTTGAAATTTTTCTGCAATGGAATTGGATAATGAACGGGCATCCTGAACAGCTAAATAATAGGTAGGAGTTTCATTATTTTCTTCCGAGAATTTTTCATACTCCTTGTAAGCCGCCTGGCTTATAGGACATGTTAAGCTATGTTTTAAAAAGAAGAACGTTGGCTTGTTATTAAGTAAGTCCTCAAATTGTTCCATTTGATCTATTTTTTCCAGCATTTTTTCATCCTCCAAAAAATAAATGGTGAAGTAATTTTATCACTCCGCCACTTAATAAACAAATAATTAAGTTTTTACCGTAAGACCCTTTTTTCTTCTTCCTCTAGGGCTCTTTTAGTTTCTTCTAATTTCTTTCTTAAATCATTGCCTGAATGATCTTTAATTGGAATATAGTTAATTTCATCCTTTTCCCACTTTTCATCTGAATCGGAAAATGGAAGACTGATTAAATTTAATCCTCGGTCAGAAACTGGTTTTTTCCTTCCTAATGATTCATTCTTTTTATTCAAAAATGTCTCGCTGAATGCTGCTGTTTTTTTAAGTAAATTGCTTCGAATTTCCTTTCCAGTTTTCGGAGCATACAATAATGCCGCAGCAATCCCTACCATACCACCAAATAAAGCTCCCACGAAAAATTTATTGGAATGCTGTGATTTGTTTTCATTCTTATTTTGAATTGATTCTCTTGCCTCGAAATCTCTACCAGCCATAATGGTCCCCCTTCTTCCTATCTTGATCGAACAAATTGCCGTTTTTTTGGTTCTGATTCATTTTTAGAACCCTTCTCCTTTAATTTTCGTTCTTTCCATTTTTCCCTGAATTCTAAAAATACATTACTCCATTGTACAATCTGTGATATTTTTTCCTTACTTTCCTCGACCTGTATGTCAACTGAATCCGTAATATTTCTAATACTTTTATTAAATTTAGAAACTGTGATCCCTACATCCCTTATTGCATCTACAATGGTATTCAAGCCATCTGATTTTCTCTTTAAATCATCTGCCAATTCATTTGTTTTTTGCAAGAGTGATGTTGTTTCACTAGTTACACCTTCCAGCTGTTTTTCTACACCCACTAATGTTTTCGAAACATTATCCAATGTTGACTGAAGTGATTTCAAAGCTTTAGATAAATAAATAACAAGGACCAAAAATGCAATTGCTATAAGAGCAATACTTAAATATAAAATTATCTTCACCTTTACACACCCTCTAATCTCTCTATAATTATCTATTGCCTTTAAATTAAGGATATAAACACAACACTCCTTGAAACTGTATTCGACATAAATCTCCTAATTCCTTCAAAGAATTTAAATAAATTCAGTTCATTTGCATAGGTATTCAACCTCGTAATCGGTTACAATTAAAATGTATATCATTTTAGTTTGGAGGCGTACATAATGAAAGACCCGCGTATTGAAAAACTAGCCAAAAATTTAATCAATTATTCGGTTCAACTTCAAAAAGGAGAAAAAGTATTAATTGAGAATTTTGGCTTACAACGTGAACTCGTTACTGCACTTGTAAAAGAAGCCTATGAGGCAGGCGGTTATCCATTTGTTCTATTAAAAGACCAACAGGTTGACCGTGCATTATTGTTTGGAGCACAAGAAGAACAATATAACATGATGGCTGAATTCGAGGCAAATGTCATGAGTCAAATGGACGGATATATCGGCTTGCGATCTGGTGACAATATTAATGAACAAGCAGATGTTCCTGATGATAAAATGAAAATCCATGGCCGTACGATCGGTAAAAAGGTTCATAGTGAAATCCGTGTTCCAAAAACAAAATGGGTGGTCCTCCGCTATCCAACTTCCTCAATGGCTCAATTAGCAAAAATGAGTACAGAGGCATTTGAAGACCTTTATTTTAAAGTATGTAATTTAGATTATGGCAAAATGGATAAAGCAATGGATAGCCTTCAGACCTTAATGAATCGTACAGATAAAGTCCGCCTCGTTGGTCCTGGTACAGATTTAACTTTTTCCATAAAGGATATTCCTGCCATTAAATGTGCAGGAAGATTAAATATTCCGGATGGTGAGGTTTATACTGCACCTGTTCGTGACTCAATTAACGGGGTTATTTCCTATAATACACCTTCACCATACCAAGGCTTTACCTTTGAAAATGTGAAGCTTACCTTTAAAGATGGAAAGATTGTGGAGGCAATCGCTAACGACACAGAACGTATCAATAAAGTATTTGATACAGATGAAGGTGCCCGTTATGTGGGAGAATTTGCGATTGGTGTAAATCCATTTATTCAAAATCCAATGCAAGATATCCTATTTGATGAAAAAATTGATGGTAGCTTCCACTTTACTCCTGGTCAATGTTATGATGATGCCTTTAATGGTAATCATTCCAACATTCATTGGGATTTAGTAAACATCCAGCGTCCTGAATATGGCGGTGGTGAGATTTATTTTGATGATATTCTTATTCGGAAAGATGGACGTTTTGTCATCCCAGAATTAGAAGAATTAAATCCAGAGAATTTAAAATAAAAGGGTGTTTTCTGCTTCGAAAAATGCTTGGGTATCCCAAGCATTTTTATGTTCTACTCGCCTTTCCACTTTACATATAGTGTATTGAGAGGAGGACTATCAAATGGATCGATTTATTTTTTTAATGTTAGCAAGTATTTTAGCAGGTTTTGCTTTATTAAAGGTTCCATTGGCTGGAACCTTTTTAGCTGGTCTATCACCATTCATTTTCCTAATCGGTATTTTAACAATTGTCATTTTTTCCCTTATCATTATATGCAAAGGTGTAATGGCATTACTTAATAAATAAAAATGAATGGCTCAGTTTCTGATGAAGGTTTCCGTTTCCTATTTCAATAAGTGAATTTTTAGATAAAAATGTAAAGTAAACACCGCATATACGGTGCTCTGAATGTCGACAAAAGGTATCGAGGCCACTTGCTCGATGCCTTTTTATAGACCACTTTTTCTCCACAACTCTCTCTCTTTTCTCCTTCGAGTTGTGACGATAGACCCTTTTTCTCCACAACTCTCTCTCTTTTCTCCCTCGAGTTGTGGCGATAAACCCTTTTTCTCCACAACTCTCTCTCTTTTCTCCTTTGAGTTGTGGCGATAGACCCTTTTTCTCCACAACTCTCTCTCTTTTCTCCTTCGAGTTGTGGCGATAGACCCTTTTTCTCCACAACTCTCTCTCTTTTTTCCCTCGAGTTGTGGCGATAGACCCTTTCAATGAAATAGCGACGGGGAAAAAAGTGATTAGTCTCCAAGTATATGACATTCCACAGCCAAAAACTACACAAAAAAAGCCAAACGATACAGTATCTACTCTTTTACTTCTTAAAAAAATGAATGGCAATTTTATTATATACTCTCTAAGCGGAGGTCCATAAAGCAGAATAACCAACACGTTGTTTTATTCATATGAAGAAGGACCAAATCATTTTGATTTGGTCCTTTCATTATTACTTTTAAGATATTTGTTTCTCATAGGCTTCTTGGAATTTTTGAATATCTCCAGCTCCCATAAAAATAATTACGCTATTTTCATGTTGCTTTAGTATAGAGGTATTTTCTTCCGCTAATATTTCTGACTGATCAATTTTAGCTTGCAGATCGTTTATTGTGAGATTTCCATGATTTTCACGTGCGGATCCAAATATTTCACATAAATATACTTGATCAGCTTTTCTTAAACTTTCAGCAAAATCCTCTAGAAATGCTTGGGTTCGAGAAAATGTATGCGGCTGGAATACAGCAACAATTTCTTTACCAGGGAATTTCTGTCGAGCTGCATCAATGGTAGCCTTAATTTCAGTTGGGTGATGTGCATAATCATCAATAAGGATTTGTGTTCCAAACGCTTTTTCTGAAAATCTCCGCTTTACACCTTGGAAAGTTTTTATACACTCTTTAACAACTTCTACGTCAATTTCTTCGTAATGACACAAGGCGATGACAGCTAATGAATTTAAGACATTATGGTCTCCAAATGTTGGAATGGAGAAGGTTTGATAGAATGTATTCCTGATGAATACATCAAATGTCGTTCCATCTGTTGTTTTGACAATATTTTTTGCTTGATAATCGTTTTCATCACCAAAGCCATAAAATAACACTGGTACCTTTGCCTGGATCTTTTGAAGCTGCTCATCATCCCCGTAAGCAAAGATTCCTTTCTTTACTTGCCAAGCCATTTCCTGAAAGGCAGAAAATACATCATCAATATTGGCAAAATAATCAGGGTGATCAAAGTCAATATTTGTCATGATGGTATAATCAGGAAAATAGGATAAGAAATGTCTTCTATATTCACATGCTTCAAATACAAAATATTCAGCACCCTCTTCCCCATAACCGGTTCCATCACCAATTAAGTAAGAAGTAGGCTTAGCCCCTTTCATTACGTGGGAAAGCAAACCTGTTGTAGAAGTTTTTCCATGTGCTCCTGTTACAGCAATACTTGTAAAGTTTTGCATGAAGTCTCCTAAGAATCGATGGTACCGGACAATCGGAAGCCCAAGCTTCATAGCTTCTTGTATTTCTTCATGAGTATCAGGAAAAGCATTACCTGCAATAATCGTCATTCCCTGTTGAATATTTTCCTTTTGAAAAGGAAGGATTTTTATTCCCGATTGTTCAAGGGCTAGCTGAGTAAAAAAGCGTTTTTCGTAATCAGAGCCTTGCACATCAAATTTCATATCATGTAGAACTTGTGCAAGTGCACTCATTCCAGACCCCTTAATACCTACAAAATGGTAAATAGTCATGTAATGAACCTCCAACCAACGTCTATCTGTAAAACAGTATATGACATCTGACTATATTTGCTAATAGTACAAAAGAAAAGCATAAGTATTCACTAATAAATGAAGATAAATCATAATTCTTTGGCTTTATTAGCTGTTAATAAAAATGGTAATCATATTAAATTATTATAGCACTTTTCGATCTTAATGACTAATGACTGTTCATTCTCAGTCACAATTTATCTTTCTACATTATTATTTACCTATAATAATAAAGAATTCCATGTTTATATTGTTGAACTTGACTGCATAGATTCAAGATCTGATTCTTTTATTAAAACCTCGCGAGGCTTACTTCCATTAGATCCAGAAATATAGCCGTGCCCTTCCATCAAATCCATTAATCGAGCCGCACGATTATAGCCAATTTTAAATCGTCTCTGCAGGCTAGATGTAGATGCGCCGCCTTGATCAACAACAAATTCACATGCTTCATAAAATAATTCGTCTTCTTCTTCAGATATTTGTGCCTTTTTTAATAATTCTTCCTGTTCAAATAAATATTCTGGCTCTCGCTGGTCTCGAACGTGGCCAACAACAAAGTCAATTTCTTCATCCGACACAAAAGTTCCCTGTAGCCTTACCGGCTTGGAGGATCCGTTTTCTAAGAAAAGCATATCTCCCCTGCCTAAAAGCTTTTCAGCTCCACTTATATCAATAATAGTTCTTGAATCAACCTGGGAAGAAACGGAGAATGCTACCCTTGTTGGTATATTTGCTTTAATTAATCCGGTAATCACGTCGACAGATGGTCGCTGTGTTGCAATAATCAAATGAATTCCACACGCTCTAGCTTTCTGTGCAATACGACATATCGCTTCTTCAACATCCGCCGGTGACATCATCATTAAATCTGCTAACTCATCAATCACGATGACAATGAATGGTAGCTTATCTGAGTATTGCTTATTCATCATAGCCAGTTCATTAAAACGATTAATATCCCTAACACCTGTATGAGCAAAAAGCTCGTACCTTCGTTCCATTTCATCAACTGCCCATTTTAGTGCAGAAGTAGCCGCCTTTACATCTGTGATAACAGGGCTGACAAGATGCGGTATTCTGTTATATGGTGCAAGCTCAACCATTTTAGGATCAATTAATAAAAGCTTTAAATCTTCGGGGCTTGCTTTATATAACAAGCTTATTAGAATCGAATTGATGCAAACACTTTTTCCTGAGCCTGTTGCTCCTGCAATAAGCCCGTGTGGCATCTTTTTTAAATCCGTTATAATGGGCTTCCCAGAAATATCGAGTCCTAAAACGGCAGTTAGTGGTGATTCTGCCTGAAGAAAAACATGACTTTGAATAATTTCACGTATTAGAACAGGCCTTGATTTTAAATTTGGAACCTCGATTCCAATTGTGTGTTTTCCAGGAATCGGAGCTTCAATCCGAATGTCTCTTGCTGCAAGGCTTAGTTTAATATCGTCTGTTAAATTTGTTACTTTATTTACCTTTACTCCAGGCTCAGGATGAACTTCAAATCTAGTAACAGATGGGCCTTGTGTTACATTGACAACCCTTGCTCCAACATTAAAATTTTCCAATGTTTGATTTAATTGCTCCTCCTGCGTCCTTACCCAGTTATCATCCAAACTCTCAGTAACAGGAGGTTTTAACAAATCAAGGTTAGGTAATTCATATGCACCAATTTGAGAGTTAGATGCTGAAATTATCATGCTATTTGTTTGAGGTGGTTTAATTTCCTTAGTTTCATTTGTCTCTTTTTCAATATCTGATCTTTTTTGTTCCCATCTCTGTCTGTCTTGTTTTAACATGATTACATTGAAAGGAAGATGGGAGCGCTCCGTTTTTCCCTTTTCAAGATTTTCTTGAATAGGATTGTCAATAATGTCGTGTAAAGTTTCTTCATTTACCCTTTCTACCTGCTCCAATTCTTTTTCAATCGATTGTAGGTAGTCCTCTTCTATTTCAGAAGTGAACTGCTCGGTTTCCTCTATAAATGAATCATCATTTACTGTAATCTCTTCAGAAAAAGAAACAAGATTCTCGTTTTCGGATAGTGGAATTACACTATTATGTAGATCTTCCCTCTCTTTATATTGAGATATCTCATTCTCTACATTTTCCATTTCCATATCTGAAGGGAACGGACTTAATTTCATTTCTGGCTGTTTATCCGTAGAAAAGATTGTAGTTGAGCTTTCAACATTACACTCTTTTTCCTTCAGTTCTTGTGTTTCCTGAGTAAAATTACTCAATTCATGTTCAATTATTTCGGGCTCTGGCCGACTAAATCCAAAAATAGGAGAAGGAATTTCAGTTGGTCGAAATGGGCCGCTTCTTATTATACGGGTAGAAGGATTAGGTTTCTTATTAACATTTTCTGTGTTTTTTTTATCTACAACAGAATTATTCTTTTTTTCTTTCACAAAAGATTTATTTTTATTTTCTTCTAAAGGAGTTTTTTGGTGAACCTCATCAGGAATCAATGGAAAACGAAACTTTCCTTTTGGATATTGATAAGCTATTTTCGCCTCAATTTTTTTATTTTCAGAATAAAATTCACTTTCAGTATTAATTGTATTATTTTCCAAGTGGTCAAACTTTTCTTCATCCACTTTCTTAAACTTTTGAAAAAGTTCTTGAATCCAACTCAAAACTATCACTCTTTCTACTTTCTTCTATCATTCTATTTTAGCAGTATTTGAAAAAAATTCGACAAAAAATCTAAGAATAGGTCGAAATACATACAAAAAGTACACTAGCATACCTAAAAGAAAAAAGATCACCTAAAAGTGACCTTTCATTTATTTTCTATTTTTCCCTAAGATAAAGATGGGCTCTAATTCTCCGTTTTCATAGAAAAATGACAATGCTGTGATGGGAACATGCCCATTTGTAAAGAAGCCCATTGCCATTTGAGCCATAATGTCAAAGCCTGTGTCATTTTGAATATCAGCAATGATGAGGACATCTTGGTGAGGAACGGACAGCACCATCTTTCCTGTTATTTTCTTTTCCATTTCATTTAAAAATCCTTTATTCAGAATGCGGCTTGCATCATACCCATCATTTGTATTTAGAAAATAAAAGATATTCCCAGCAACATGATCTTCCTTTAGTTGTGCAGAAAGAGATCTGACGTTAAATAAGGCTACTTCTCGTATCCTATTTTCAGTCCAATCCTCTTGCTTAAGTAAATTTTGATCAATTAGCCGATAGGTTTTTCCCAAATCAAGAGCATAGTATATTCTTGTCTCCGCTGTATGCTCATCAAACAAAAATGCTACCCCCTCGGATGCTTCTGTTGGAAAGGAGGTTGACCGGATAACAGGAAAAATATTTCTTTCATTGGAACCAAGCTCTAACTGTCCCTCCATGGCCCGTAATCCTTCTTCTACATAATAGACTACTTCATCTATCGCTTTATCTTTTTCATTATGCCATTTTGTTACAATCCCTGAAAGGGAAAGGGTAATTCCTTTACCGTTTGTTTTGTTTTCAATTCGAAGCTCATCCTTATCCCGATTATAGGTTATATTACGATTTATGTTCGAAAGACGTGCCTCTAACTCTTTTTTCATCTTTAAACTATTCATTTTTTTCACTCCAAATTGGGTTACATGTATAGTTGTATCCAAAAAATCTCCTCATCTAAAAAGAAGAGGAGATTTTTTAGGATTTATTTTAAACCCACGATAAATTCTTCAATTTCTTCCTGCGTTTTACGATCCTTGCTTACGAATCGCCCAAGCTCGCGGCCATCTTTAAATCCAATAAAGCTAGGTATTCCATAAACATCTAGTTGCTGACATAAATCAATAAATTGATCCCTGTCAACGTGTATAAAGTTAAATTCTGTGAATTTCTTTTCAATTTCAGGTAGTACTGGTTCAATAAAACGGCAATCTCCACACCAATTTGCAGAAAACATAAATAAATGTTTCCCATTATTTTTAAGTTCTTCAAATTGTTCCATTGATTCTAAATTCTTCATATTTAAATCCTCCTAAATGGAAAAGAATGATGGTTTCTTTATATATCAAAATCATATCAAAACAATGGAAATTGAGTCCACTAATATGCAATAGTCCTATCATTCCCTACTGCAAAAATTTTAATTTTAAATTGAAACCTTCACCAACCCAAATCCGTATTATTACAAAGATGGTTTTTTTGGGGGATATACATGGGAGATTCTTTTTTTAACGGTGATTTACTGTTTTATATTGGTCCTATTTTCATCGGTATTATTTTTATCATTGTTATAAGTTTCATTGTATTTTCAATTGTTGCATCCATAAGGCAGTGGAGAAAAAATAATAATTCACCACGCCTTTCTGTACCGGCCATTATTTCTTCAAAAAGAGTGGAGGTTCGAGGAGGTTCACATGGCCCTGACCATATTTCACACTCAACGACAGACTACTATGCCACCTTTGAATTTGAAAGCAAAGATCGGTTAGAGTTTGAAATTAATGGGAAAGTATATGGGATGCTTGCAGAAGGGGATATTGGAGTCGTAACGTTTCAAGGAACTCGTTTTATTAGTTTTTCACGTGAGAATGTGAATCTATCTAAACAAAATTAAAAGCGAAGGAAAACCTTCGCTTTAGTTACTTGTCTGAACAGAGTTTACGATTTGCATCATTTTTTTTGCTTCACGTTTTAGATTTTCCGTGCTTGTTTGGGTCGTCATTTTAGTTCCGCCAATTCCAACTGTTAATTCATTTACATCATCTTTTAAATGTTTAATTAGTAGGAAGCCAAATTTCTTGTTACGATGGAAGGTCGCAATTGTTTGTAGTTTTTTATATTTTGCTGTTGATGCTTTATAAACCACTTGGCTTAAAGTATTTTCTTCTGGATTATTAAATAGAATATAAGTATTTGAACCATTCTTTAAAAGGATATTATTAGATGTCTGGTCCTTGATACCATAGCCCGAAGGTAAATAAAAATGCAGCAGACCATCGCTAGTATTAGGCTTTTTCACTCTATCAGCAAAAACTGATTTTACTGTCTTTAAGGTGGCTTTACTTTCTTTATTTATTGATACGTTTGAACATGCACTTAAAACTAGTACTAAAAGCATAAAAAGCGAAAATACCTTAACGTTTTTTACCATTGCCTTCCTCCTTGAAGGTACAAAAATCCTATATCTATCTTACCTTCAATTCCATTTCCATGACAACTAAATTTGTTGAATTTTGAAACTTAATGTCGCATTTTATATTCGTATTGTCCAACTAACATTTTCATAACATGAGTAAACATATCCATTCTATTGATAAAGCCATTTGTAAAAATTCCAACAGCTCCCTCGTGCTTTCTTACATTTTCTTTTTTAGAATAGTCATCCATAACCGGACCCAGTTCTTCACCATTTCTTAATCTAACAGCGATTTCCGGAGGGAGTAAAAACCTAGCACCGCCTGCAATGATGGGATCTTCTAACTCATTTGTGATGATCGCACCCCAATTACAAATAAGAAGGCCATAGCTTGTTTCTTGTACACCACCTTCAAGACCTATTCCAATCTCTCCATTTCCTTCACGAAGAGCATGTCTTGCGCGATTAATAGCTCCTTGAATGGTCTCTTCATCTGAAAAAGGCTGTGCTCTTACACCCGAAGGGCTATCAAGAGAAACAATATTCGAATCTAGGGGAAATACATTTTTTACTGCTGTTATTTTTGCTGGATTCTTTGAACCAATAATAATTTTCATGATGGATGAATGCCTCCTTAAGAAAACATAGAAAAAGGGGTGTATAATCACCCCTTTAAAATTAGCTATTTGCTTTAATGGAATCAACTGTAGAACGGTCGCATGCTTTCACAAGCTTTACAATTAATTCTTTTGCTGCAGCATAATCATCAATATGGATAATGGATGCATGGGTATGAATATAGCGTGAGCAAATGCCGATTACTGCGCTTGGAACTCCCTCATTTGATAGGTGAACCCTTCCTGCATCTGTTCCACCTTGGGAAACAAAGTATTGGTATGGAATATTGAATTTTTCAGCTGTATCAAGGACAAACTCTTTCATTCCCTGGTGAGTTACCATGGTACGATCAAGAATACGAAGCAATGTTCCTTTTCCTAACTGACCAAATTCATTCTTATCCCCTGACATATCATTAGCGGCGCTTGCATCGAGAGCAAAAAAGAGATCAGGATTAATCATATTTGCTGCAGTTTGAGCCCCACGCAGTCCAACTTCCTCTTGTACAGTAGCACCAGAATACAAAGTATTAGGAAGAAACTCATCTTTTAATTCCTGTAGAAGTTCAATGGAAAGGCCACATCCATAGCGGTTATCCCAAGCTTTTGCTAAAATTTTCTTCTCATTCGCCATAGGTGTAAACGGACAAATAGGCAAGATTGCCTGCCCTGGCTTAATTCCAATGCGTTTAGCATCGTCCCTGTCGTCAGCCCCAATATCAATAAGCATATTTCCAATTTCCATTGGTTTATTTCGCTTTTCTTCATCAAGCAAGTGTGGAGGAATGGAGCCAATTACTCCAATAATAGGTCCATTTTCTGTCATAATCTGAACTCGCTGAGCTAATAGAACCTGACTCCACCAGCCTCCGAGTGTTTGAAAACGAATCATTCCATTTTCAGTGATGGCGGTAACCATGAACCCAACCTCGTCCATATGGCCAGCAACCATTATAGTTGGACCTTGTTCTGGTCCTTTTTTGACACCAAAAATACTTCCTAATCCATCTTGAATAATTTCATCAGAATATAAAGATAATTGTTCCTTCATAAATTTTCTTACGAGATGCTCATTTCCGGATGCCCCAGGTAGTTCTGTCAATGTTTGAAAAAGCTTTAAGGTTTGATTGTTCATAATTGGCTCCTTTTATTTTCATACGCAAATTGGTCAATACCACTATGTATAATTTCATTTTACAGAAATTTCGTGTTCCTTACCACCTTTTCACATTAAATCATTCTTATATTATGTTCTCCCTTCATTCTGAGATATACTTAAGGTAAGTGACATTATTTAGGAGTGAAAACGATGAAATGGAAAGCATTTTTTCTAGGGACAACGATAGGGGTAATAGGTGGTTACACTCTTACAGAGCGATTCTTACAAAAACAAAATGCTTCACCAGAAAATATTTTACATGAAGTGAAAAACCAGTTTAAAAAACAAGGCCCCATTCAAGGATCTTGGATTATTACGACACCAGAATCTTATGATAAAGGCCCGCTTCGCTACCAGATTTTTAAAGGTGGCATTTCAAGGGAAAGAAACGAAATTATTGAACAATTTGAATTTATTGCAGATGCCAAAACAGGCAGTATTATTGATATTCACCCTTTAAGTATCTAGAAAGAAAGCCATCTATCCTAAAAGACACGGATAGATGGCTTATATTATTTCTCCCTTTTAATACTTTCCATAATTTCTCCGTTAGCTCCCCATTTAACTGCACGATAGTAAGCATCATGATAGAAAGTAAACCATGCATTTTTTTGTTCACCAGTTGGAAGCCATTCTTGCTTTGCAGCAATAGATGTCATTGGATAATCATCATAGGCTAATACCCAAAGAATGTTTTTATGTGCATGTGTTGGCATTAAATCAGCCATGTGAATAGCCATTTCTCCGCCATCCTCAATAATTAAAATAGAATGCCCGTTACTATGTCCCCCAGTATGAACTAGCTTTAGGGAACCTACACTCCAAGTCTCATTAAACGGAATAACCTGATGCTCAATTGCTTCCCAGTTTTCCTTCCAGTATGTATTTTTCGAACGAATGTTTGGGTCCCTCATTTCATCCCATTCTATTTTTGATACAATTATTTTTGCATTCGGAAATACAGATAAATATTTATTTTCTTCCAATTTTGTCAGCCCCGAAGCATGGTCAAAATGCAAATGCGTCATCAATACATAATCTATATCCAATGGCGTTAATCCAAGTTCTTTTAGGGAAACCTCCACATCAGATTCTTTTACTACACCATAATTACGTTTTTGTTTATCAGATAATTTCCCCTTACCAAGTCCCGTTTCCACCAAAATATTTTTACCGTCCATCTGAATGAAAATAGGATCTGTTGGCAATTCAATTTGATTCTTATCATTACAAGGATACTTTCTTTCCCAAAGCGGCTTTGGAACTACCCCAAACATCGCACCGCCGTCTAAATTTGTGACACCACCTGATAACCATGTCAGCTCAACATTCCCAACTTTTAATGTTTCCATGTCTTTTCCTCCTAGTCCCCTTTTCTACTATTTTAACACCCACATCTTTACATCACAAAAAAAGAGGACACCAAAAAGGTGTTCCTCTCTACACTAATATTTAACTTCACACCGGTAAATACGGTTCCCTCTATTAGAGAACTTTTCTTCATATTCTGTCATGATATTTCCTTCAAAACCACTATTATGAAGATCAAGACTGATGAATTTTAATAGCAGACCATATAAAGAAAAACTCATTAAAGAGTATTCAAATAAATTTTGATTATCAGTCTTAAAGTGGATTTCACCATTATCCTTTAAAATATGTTTATAAATGTCCAGAAAAGTTTTATAGGTTAACCGGCGTTTTTCATGACGGGTCTTCGGCCACGGGTCAGAAAAATTCAAATAAATTCGATCAACATCATTTTTTTCAAAAAACTTTCCCAAGTCACTTGCATCTATATTTAAAAGCTTTACATTTGGCAAATCCACTTCAATTAATTGGTCTAAGGCAGACACAATCACACTTTTATACACCTCTATCCCAATATAATTGATATCGGGATGTGCTTTTGCCATTTCTGTTATAAACCTTCCTTTTCCACTTCCAATTTCAATGTGAAGCGGTTGTTCTTTTTCAAAAGCAGTTGTCCATTTTCCTTTATAAAATTCTGGATTACCAATAGCATATTGTGGAAATTCATTTAATTTATCCTCAGCCCAAGGTTTATGTCTAAGTCGCATTCATTACACTCCTAAAAATCATATCGTTCAAACGATAGCATGGATTGTCTATTCCATGCAAGACTATTTTGCCAAAATTGTTCCTGTTTTAACATTTTAGGTTATGTATAAATGAAAAAAGGAATCCACAACCTATAAGTGAATTCCTTTTCTTCAAAAGGCAAGCTATTATTTAAATTGAAAGGATGTTCTTTCATGCCATTGAGTCATCAAGATCAAGTTACCATACTGAAAGATATTTTAAGCAACCACCAAACAGATTGCTGTGGGTCTGTTGCAGAATGTGAACAATTGGAACGTTTGGTAAAATCTTTAATGGTAAATAGTGATGTAAACCAAAATGTAAAAAATATTCTACAAGAGATTTACGAATACGGTCAACATGGTGCACAAACAGCTAATTTAGACCAACATATCCTATCAAATCAAGACAATTTATCCCAATGGGTTCATAATATTGACCAGTTTTCATAAATCTAGACGATCTCACTTAAGAAAGAAATCCATCTTTCCATTTCAGGATATCGCTCCTTATTTTTATGCCATTGAATAGAAGAAATGGTTTGAAGTGCCACATACCACTTCATTCTAAGTTTCAATTGATTGGTCAATTTTTTTCCATACATCATGATCCACTGCTCCCAATTTTCTTCGGGAATGTACCAGTATAAAAGAAGACCTAAATCAATCGCAGGGTCTGCAATCATCGCCCCATCCCAATCAATAAGATACAACTGGTTGTCTTCAGCAAGCAACCAGTTGTTATGGTTAACATCACCATGACAAACCACTTTTTCCTCACTGTAGACATTTTTCGTTTCCTGCTTTAAAAAGGCAATTGTTTTCTGAACCCCTGATAATGAAAGAACCTCATGGTCCAATTCATTTAAAACAATTTGAAAGAGATTCTCGGGTAACAAGGGCTTCTTTTCTAAGCGGCTTAACATTCCCAACATAGGTTTTGATTGATGAATTTTTTTCAGCAGTTTTGCCACTCTCTCCTGGTTCATCTCATTTGGTTTTAACTCCCTGCCCGGAAGCCATTGCTGAGCTGTAAAAACATCTCCGTTTTCCAACCTCTTAGTCCAAACAAGCTTTGGGACGATTCCTTCCGCAGAGAGTACCGCAAGGAAAGGGGAGGAATTACGCTTTAGAAAAAGCCTCTGATCTTCATATTTTGCATAAAAGGCTTCTCCAGTCGCTCCTCCTGCAGGAACAATTTCCCACTCAATACCTAATAAATGTTCCAAAATTGTTCACCTTCAATTTATCCCATTCTATGATGAAATGCCCATCTATTTAAATGCATTTTTCAATCACCACGTGATTTGCTTTTAATATAAATAAAAAAACAGCTATTGATACCATCACACAATAGCCATCTTTATAAATTTTATCCCTTAAATGCATTCTTCGTCAAGCCTATAAAAGTCATTTTTTCCCTAAGATTGTCAGACTTACTGGTTCTAACACTATTTCTTTAGCACTTATCGAATGATTTGTATTTAAATAGGTAGAATGTTCATCAGCTAAAAGGTACCAATCGTCTGTGTCCACATTAATAGAATATTTTACAAGGGATGGATTTATATAAAAATGAATCTTAAAGAAAATACTTGAAGGATTTCTATAAGAGAAACCAATAATCGGTGATGGCAACTCAATTTCAACCATATTTTCACAAATTTCTTTCTTCGATCTCATTCTAAAACAGGGAAGTGTCTTACGAAGTTTAATAATTCCTTTCATATACTCCACATTTTTGGAGTATTTCCATTTCCGATCCCAGTCTAACTGATTAATGATGTCTGGACTCTTATAACTGTTGCCAATACCACTTTTTGTTCGAAAAAACTCCTGTCCGCTATGAAGAAATGGAATCCCTTGTGAGAGCAAAACGATACTCGTAGCGAGACGATGGTATTTCATTAAAAGAGATTCATCTTCATTCGGAAAACAAGAACAAATCTTATCCCACAACGTGTGATTGTCATGACATTCAACGTAATTTACTGATTGAAAAGGTTCTTTAAATAGAGCATTTTTCGACATGTGGAACCCAATACTGCCAGCAATCACTTCTTTTGCCATTTCAAAATAGTGTTCATTTCCAAAGGCATACCCTTTATCATATAAATTAAAGGTACTTCCTTTAATAGAATCACGGAATAAATCATTGAATTGACCAATCTCAGGAAGATTTGCCTGATTTAAAATCGTTGCCTTTTTATTCTCTGGAAGAGGAGTGTTTAAAGTCCAGCCTTCCCCTACAAGAAGCATTCCATCAGAAAGAGAGTCGCACATTTCTTTTATTTCATTTATTGTGTCCACATCCATAATCCCCATTAAATCAAAACGGATTCCATCTATATGATACTCATTTATCCAAAAACGAATGGAATCAAGAATATATTTTCGAACCATCTTTCTCTCAGACGCTATGTCATTACCTACACCTGTTCCATTGGAGGGAAGACCAAATTCATTATGGCGGAAATAATATCCTGGAACTATTTTTTCAAAATGGGATTGCTCTCGCTGATAGACATGGTTATAAACGGCATCCATGATAACCCTAAGACTTGCTTTGTGTATCTGCTCAATACACTGCTTTATTTCCCTTATACGAGTATAGGGGTTCACAGGATCTGTGGAATAGCTTCCTTCGGGTACATTAAAATGGACTGGGTTATATCCCCAATTATACTCATTTTTATCATTCACCTCGTCTACTCCTGCAAAATCATGAAAGGGAAGAAACTCAATATGGGTAATTCCTAAATCCTTTAAATAAGAGAGTCCTGTCAATTGATTAAAAATCCCACTTGTCTTCTTTTCACCTGCACCTAGATATAGCCCTTTATGCTTTACTCCACTATTTGGGTGAATAGTAAAATCTCTTATATGGGTTTCATAAATAACCGCATCAACTGGATGTTCAAAGGATTGCAAGATTGGTTTGGGCAGATGTGTTTTTTCCATCTTCACCACAACCCCTCTTTCCCCGTTAGGTGTTACAGCTTTTGCGTAAGGATCAACTGCCTCACTAAATTCCTGGTTCACACAAACTAAAAATGTGTATTGATAATATTCCAGATCTTTATGAATATAAGCTGTCCAAACTCCCTTTTCTTCTCTTTTCATTGAAAAACTCTCACTAAAGTCTCCAGAAGGCGAATATAAATTTAGATCAACCTTTGCAGCAGTTGGAGCCCACAACTTAAATTGAGTTTTCTTCCCCAAACATTGTACCCCTAAATCATTACCTTCATAGAAAAATAATTCATCAAATACTTCAGTACGAATTACTGCCCCAAATTGTAAATCTGTTTTTCCTTCAAACTCATCTAAAATCCAATATGTTTTTTCAAAAGAAATAACGAAAGAAATTGCACAAATATATTTCATATGGTGTTCAATAGGATGTTTTTCCTTAATTTCTAAAGGGATATACTGAAGTCCGCAAGAAAGGAAGAATGATGTGGATATGCCATTATGATAGTCATTCGGAAGAAGTATTGTTACGATATTCATTTCATCTAGGTAGGCTAAGAAAGGACGCTCCATTGCATACATTCTAATCCCCCTCTTTTATATTAGTTTCACTACCGGAGGGCATTCGTGTGAGTATTCGACGTGTTTTTGGCTGAACAAGTATCTTCAATGGTGTATGCCCAATAAACTCCCCATCTGCATGTACGAATAAAGGAGAGGAGGATTGTATGGAAATCAGACTCCCCTTGAACATAGAAACCTCTTTAAAACGAGTATGTTTTCCTGAAAATACACTGGCAAAAACAAATAAAAGCTTTAATTTGGATAATTGGTGAACCACTGTAATATCCAATAAGCCATCAACCGGATTAGATTCTGGTGATATCTTCATACCTCCGCCATAAAAAGGCTGATTCGAAACAGTTACAAACCAGGTATGTTTAAATATATGCTTTTTTCCGTCAATCATTAAAGAAACTGTTGTGCACTGGTAAGTAAATAATTTTTTTAAAAGAAAATAAACATATACCAATTTTCCTAAAGATAGCCTATTTAATATACTTTTCACTTTAGAATGATTAACTTCATAAGAAATAAGAGCATCAAAACCTGCTCCCATATTATTAAGGAAATAATGTTCCTTCTCGTTTTCAAACAGTATTTTTCCAGTGTCTATACAGACTCCTTCTTGATTCAGCAAACGAATAATGGAATGTAAGGCCTCCATTGGATCAGGTGGTATATGAAAACCCCTTGAAAAATCATTCCCTGACCCAGCAGGAATAAAACCAAGGGAAATACTGCTATTCATTTTTTTAAGGCCATTTTCCACCTCATGAAGTGTCCCATCCCCGCCAACTGCAATCATAATTTCTTCCCCACTATTTCGTGATGCTAGAAGAGCAGCGATTTCTTCAGCATGGCCTCTGTACTCTGTATAAAAAACAAAATAGGGAACAGCCAAATCCTTACATTTTATTTCAAGCTTCCGCCAAATTTTCATACAGTGACCATTTCCTGCTTGGGGATTGACAATAAAATAAATATTTTTCATAGTCTCTAACTATTCTCCTCCGATTGCATCCATTCCGGCCTTCTCATACTAGTTGTCTGACAGAACTGAAGCAGGCTTTCGGCACTTTTTAATTGTAAATGTTTTAAAGGTGATTTAAGTGACCTCATTGATTGAAACCATGTATCAAAATTCCTTGCCTCCGCAAACTTTATATCAAATGGAACTGCTGGATAATCAATATATCCATTTCTGCTAATTACTAATTTATGAACTGGAAATTCAATTTCATTAGCTTTTAAAATTTTTCGAACAATCCTTCCTGTTCGATTAAGGGATATAAGTGGGTTTAAGACTTTTTTTTCTCCATAATTCGTTCTTTTTATCCAAAAACGCTCGTTTGATCCTATAAAAACAGCGGAGTTCTCTTCTTCTAAAAAAGTGATACACCAAAGATCAGTAGGAGTTAACAGTATAATTTCAGCTTCAACTGGAGCATTTTTCAAAAGAAAAATAGGCTTATAAAGAATCAAAAACGTGTCTGGGAACCGTTGCAGAAAAAACTTTAAATTATCTTCAAAATAAAACTTTGATGGAAAATACGATTTCTCAAAAACGGTTGAACTAGCCCATTTCAATTGAAATCGATAAAGCTGGTCTAGATATTGCCGCTTTAACTCCTCCAACGTCTGGGGCTTATACTCAAACGAAGCGGAGAATTGAAGCGGGTCTTCTGGAATGTTAGAACTTTCTGCTTGTTCTTCTACTTCCGTTTCTACCTCTTGACTATTTTTAAAAAAGCCCTTTAATTTTTTTAAAAAAACAGGTGTATCCCGTTCTTCCTCTATATGTACTGAACTTGTAGGCAGGAACAGGTTGGAAGCATCCATCCCCTCATTCTCCCAGCCCGCTTTCGTTCGTTCCCACTGCTGTGTTTTCAATCTAACAAATCTTGAAGGATAAGTGAAAATATCCTGTTCATAACGTGAAACATAATCCTGCAGTTTAATTAACTGTCCCATAAAAAAATCCTGCCTTTAATTTATGTTTTATTCTAAAGAAATGGTTACTATTGCTTCATATTTCGGGGTTTGATGTAAATTTGTTTTATACAGCACAACATTTTTTACATCAAATTCAAGTGGATCTGGTTGGAGTTTCTCCCATATAACAAGTGAATCCATTTGAAATGGATGAAGGCTTTCCCACTTTCTTGCAAGGGTAATATGAGGGCGAAATGCTCTCGTTTCTAATTGAAATCCCGCATCCTCACACGCAGTAAATACTTTATTTCTAATTTTTTTTAATTCTTGACTCTCAATTGTATCTGCGAAAAAAATTCTTGGTGAATCAGGTTTTCCAAAAATTCCAAGCTTATTGATTTGTAATTGAAAGGTCTTGGTAGATCGAAGCACATCTTTAACATTTTTAATCGCTTTTTCAAGGTTATCCTTTGGTGCAAAGCCAAGAAAAGCTAAAGTTACATGGATGTCTTTATAGTGCACCCAACGATTAAAAGGAAATAGGTCCTTTAACTTTTCAAAGTGTGCTTTCATCTGTAGTTTTATCTCCTCAGGGATGCTAACTGCAAAGAAATAATGTGTTTGAGGTTCCATTTGGACTTCATTCCCTTTCATTTTAGACTATTTTTATTGGATTGTATCTATTTTATCAAAACTACCTACTGGGCTGCACACAGCCTTTTGACTTAAATTAAGCACCAGTAAACCAAATCTCTTTTCTTATAATCTCCAACCTGTATTTTTTACAAGCAATTTGAAAAGGATTATGATTAAAGGATAGAATAATGAAAGGTTGGAATCTAAAATGAAGGTAGTTCAAAATATTGCTGATCTTATCGGTGATACTCCACTTGTAAAGCTTAACCGATTGGCATCACCAAACGGAGCCTCCGTATACGTAAAGTTAGAATATTTCAATCCAAGCCGCAGTGTGAAAGATCGTGCTGCCTTTAATATGATTGTAGAAGCAGAGAAGTCTGGAAACCTAAAAAAAGGCTCCACGATTATTGAGCCAACAAGTGGGAATACAGGTATTGGCATTGCAATGAACGCCGCTGCTAGAGGGTATAAGGCCATTATTGTCATGCCTGATACCATGACAAAGGAACGGATTAACATTTTAAAAGCATATGGTGCAGAAGTTGTTCTTACTCCTGGCGAGGAAAAAATGTCCGGTGCAATTAAAAGAGCAAAAGAACTAGCCAAGGAAATTAAGGATAGCTTTATCCCTATGCAATTTGAAAATAAAGCAAACCCAGATGCACATAGGCACACAACTGCCATTGAAATTGTTGAAGCTTTAAAGGTGATTGGAAAGCCACTTTCCGCGTTTGTATCTACCGCAGGAACGGGAGGAACCATTACAGGAACGGGTGAAACACTGAAGGAATATTTTCCAAATGTAAAGGTTCATGTGGTAGAGCCAAAAGGATCTCCGGTACTTTCAGGCGGTGAGCCAGGGAAGCATAAGCTTGTAGGAACAAGCCCAGGCTTCATTCCAGATATTCTCAATCAAAATGTATATGATCAGATCCACCAAATTTCTGATGAAGATGCTTATGAAACCACCAGGCGCTTAGCAAGCGAAGAAGGAATTTTAATTGGGCCATCCTCTGGTGCTGCTTGCTTTGCTGCACTTGAAGTGGCAAAAACTCTAAGTCCTGATGAAGTTGTAATCTGCATGACTGCAGATACAGGAGAAAGATATTTATCAAGTGATTTGTTTCAATAAGAAACGCGTTGCGCTTTGATTGGCAGCGTATGTCTTCAATCGAGTAGGAGGGGGTGACTAACCCCCGACCTCTCACGCCACCGTACGTACGGTTCCGTATACGGCGGTTCCATTTATGTCTGACGCAGTTGTGAATATCTCTCATATAGACTTTTCAGCCCTCGCATCTCCCAATAGGAGTTTGTGAGGGTTTTCTGTAGAATTGGGCTTTTGGCTACTCTCCAATATTTCTTTCGA